>NZ_JALDUB010000005.1:0-79292 GCF_023109195.1 Streptococcus oralis | reverse complement strand
CCCTTGACCAACGGACCTTGAGCTTTTCAACTCTTTCTATTATACCTACTTTTTTACCTTTGTCAAGGACTTTTTTCCTCTTTACCGAAATTCTGAAAAGATTAGGGAAAGTTCTCTCAGGAGAGCTTTACGTCCTCTAAAGACTTCTCCTCCCATTAGACGGTCTATTAACTCTTGTTTTTCCATACTCTGCTTTGATTTGTAATTCTTTAGAAGTTCGTGAAAGAGATAATAATCGTCCAGCCTGAGTCCTTTTTCTCCTAGACGATGACTAATCTCACTCACCTCTTCATAGGGTTCTTTGTCAAAACGGCGCTTGTGGCTTTCCTGTTTACGGATGTAATCTAGGATACGATTTCTAAACTTTGTTTTAAAGCAGACATAAAGTCGATGGCGCTCCCCCTCTAGTAACTCTGGGTTGCAACTCACCAGCTCATACAGACATAACATGCCTTCCTGATCCCAGTCCTCTTTCTCCCACAGATGCAAATGATAATCTTTGCGACACTTATGGACGATTCCCTTACTTTCTTCATATAAATCTTTTAGATTCATAGACCTCTCCTTTCTGCATTTAGTTTAGCAAAATGCGCGAGCCACTGGGTCTACTTCCTCTATTCTATACTTCTTCCTCCCCCAACGGCACATAAAAAGAGAGGCAAAGCCTCTCTGGGGTTATAATTCTGCAATTTGGTTGAGATTCACTTCTGCAATCGTATCATTACCAAACATAGAGATAATCATCTTCACTTTGTTGTTATCAATTTCAGTAATTTTACCTGTGTAGTCTGCAAAAGCGCCATCAATGATGCGGACTGTCTGGCCAACTTCAACATCAATATCGAACTCTTGAACAGTTTGTCCCATTGAAACCAGAATATCACGGATTTCTTGTTCCAAAAGTGGAGTTGGTTTTGATCTGTTACCGTGTGAGCCGACGAATCCTGTTACGTTAGGTGTGTTTCGAACGACGAACCATGCTTCATCGGTCATGACCATTTCTACAAGGACATAACCTGGAAAGCGATTCTCTTCAACTTCCTTTTTCTTTCCATTTTTCTCAACTTGCACGGTTTGTGTTGGAATCTCAACACGTAGAATATTATCCAACATGTTATATGTTTGCGCACGTTGCAATAGATTTTCTTTTACCTTATTTTCATAGCCAGAATAAGTTTGTAGAACAAACCATCCCTTGTCAAAACTATCCATGATATTTCCTTTCATACATATGATAGAAGAAAGTTAGCAGAACTTCTCCACTTTTCTTCTAAAAAATGTTAATAAATCGAATCAAACCTGATACAATCAACTGGTCAAAAATGTAAATGATGACCACAAAGAAGGCTGTGTATTCCATAATAGAGCGAAAATCTCTCCAGCTTTCTTTGCGAGTTGGCCAAGTTGTTTCTTTAAGAAGTTTAAAAATATCCTTAATAAAGCCCATCGTTCTCTCCTATCTCGTTTCTCTATGTGTCGTATATTTTCCACAATGTTTACAAAATTTATTTACTTCTAGTCGTGTTGGCTTGGGGTTCCCACTAATTTTGATTGAATAATTCCTTGAACCACAAACTGCACAAGCTAGGCTTGCTTTTTTTAGTGCCATAACGCCTCCATCTTATCTATTATAACAAGAAACCTAGGCTTTGACAAGCCTCTTAACGAAATAGATTAAGGATTGAGTCCCATATTGTCTGGGCTTTTTCTTTTATTTTAGCTTCTGAAATCGCACGACCTGCTTCATCTACAAGATTTTGTGCACGACTACGAATATCTCCTATTGGGTCCTCAGACTGGTTTGTCTCATTTTCAACAACCTGCTTTTTCGTATTTTCTGGTTCAATACCATTTTGTTTATAAGCATTCTCAACTGTAAAAGTGCTACCTGTAGTGTAAGGTAAAATGGTATTAGCCATACTTCTAAAGACATGGGCTGCTCCATTGGAGGTCGAACCTGCTAGATAATGGTTCTCATCTGTTGTTGGGAAACCGAGCCAGTGGCTGATTACCACATCCGGAGTATAGCCGATCACCCACTGGTCACTGGTATATTCTGGGTTGAAAACAGCTTCAGTCGTACCTGTTTTACCAGCCATAACATAATCTGCCGGTGACGAACTAATTCCTGTACCATTGGTAAATGTTCCTAGCATCATGCTGGTCATTTTATCGGCTACCGACTTATCAATCACTCGTTTTTGGGAGTTTTTATGACTCTTGATGATCTGGCCGCTGGCATTTTCAATACGAGTGATGAAATGTGCTTCAGGCATCAAACCTCCATTAGCAAAGGCTGCATAGGCTTGCGCCATCTGGAGAGGATTCGTTTCCACACCTCCACCAAGAGCAACTCCAAGAACTCGGTCAACTTTTTCCATATTCAGACCAAATCTCTCCCCAGCGTCAAAAGCTTTGTCAATACCTAATTCATTTACAGTCGCAACAGCTGGCAGGTTGAGTGATTCCGCCAAGGCCTGATACATAGGTACTTCTGGAGATGTCTTAATACCCGCATAGTTATCTACTTGATAACTGTTGTACTGCATCGTATGATTATCCAGTTGCTTGTTCAAGGCCCATCCTGCTTCTACTGCGGGTGTATAAACGACTAAAGGTTTAATAGTTGAGCCTGGGCTACGCTTAGACTGAGTGGCATAGTTGAAATTGCGGAAGCCTGGTTTGTCATCACCAGCTACACGGCCAACAACTCCACGCACTCCACCCGTTTTAGGCTCTAGAGCAACACTACCTGATTCGGCATGCGTTCCATCTTCTGCCGTTGGAAATAGCGAAGTGTTTTCGTAAATAACCTGCATGTTTGCTTGGTAGTTTTGGTCAAGCTCTGTGTAGATTCGATAGCCGTTGTTGACAATCTCTTCTTCTGTGAGATTGTACTTGGAAACTGCTTCGTTGACAACTGCATCAAAATAGGACGGGTAACGATAATCCGAAACTTTGCCTTCATACTTATCTTGCAGTTGAGAAGCCATATCTACTCCAGCCGCTTCGGTTTCTTGATTTTTATCAATATAGCCCGCTGCAACCATATTTTGCAAAACAGTATCCCTACGGTTGGTCGAAGTTTCAACAGAATTTAATGGATTGTACAATTCTGGTCCCTTGAGCATCCCTGCTAGAGTAGCCGCCTGATTAAGCGTTAGTTGTGAAGCCGATACACCAAAATATTTCTTACTTGCATCTTCAACGCCCCATACTCCATTTCCAAAGTAGGCGTTATTGAGGTACATAGTAAGGATTTGCTCCTTGCTGTATTTCTTTGTCAACTCTAAGGCAAGGAAAAACTCCTTGGCCTTCCGTTCAACGGTCTGGTCCTGGGAAAGATAGGCATTTTTCGCCAACTGTTGAGTGATGGTGGAACCCCCTCCAGAACGACCCGCTGTAAGGATGGCTAGAAAGAAACGACCGTAGTTAATCCCATCATTTTTATAAAAGGAACGGTCCTCTGTCGCGACGACAGCATTCTGCAAGTCTTTACTAATATCTGTCAGTTCAACATAGGTTCCCTTTTGACCTGATAGGGCTCCTGCCTCTTTTTCTTCGCGGTCAAAAATCAGAGTTCGCGTTTTCAGGGCATTTTGCAAGTCATTGACATTGGTAGACTTGGCTATCGCAAACAAGTAGGTTCCTACCAGTAAACCAGCACTTAACCCTAAAATGATGACGATTTTTGTCAGATGATAACGACGCCAAAATTTCCGAATTGGACCTACTTGGGACAATTTTTTTCTGTCGCTCCGTGAACGACGCATGCTAGTCGAATCAGACTCCGCTGATTCATTCGTTTCTTTTTTAAAGAGAGAAAGAAACTTCTCAAATAATTTATCTAATTTCATGCGTTTATTTTATCATCTTCACCATAGGAACTCAAGAATTTAGCTACTCCCTATCCAAATAGGGCTTTTTTTGTTACAATATCTGTATGCAATTCACATTTACATTACCCGAATCCTTGCCTCAAATGACGGTCAAACAATTCCTAGAGGAACAACTCCTCATCCCTAGAAAAATCCGCCATTTTTTGAGAATAAAGAAGAACATCTTAATCAACCACAAAGAAGTTCACTGGAACGAGATGGTCAAGCCAGGGGACATTTGCCAGTTGACTTTTGACGAGGAAGATTATCCCCCAAAAGAAATCCTTTGGGGCAATTCAGACCTCGTTCAAGAGGTTTATCAAGACCAACATCTCATTATCGTCAACAAGCCAGAGGGAATGAAAACTCACGGAAATCAACCTGGTGAAATTGCCCTTCTCAATCATGTCTCTGCCTATGTTGGCCAAACCTGCTATGTCGTTCATCGTCTGGACATGGAAACTAGTGGTTTGATTCTCTTTGCCAAAAATCCTTTTATCCTGCCTATTCTCAATCGCTTACTGGAGAAAAAAGAGATTTCTAGGGAATACTGGGCACTTATAGAAGGACGAGTAGAGAGTAAAGAACTTGTCTTTCGAGATAAAATTGGTCGTGATCGACACGATCGCAGAAAACGAGTGGTAGATCCCAAAAGTGGGCAACATGCCGAAACTCAGGTAAGCCGACTAAAGCAATTTCCAAATCAGACTACCCTTGTCCGTTGCAAACTAAAGACCGGTCGAACGCATCAAATCCGTGTTCACCTCTCTCACCATAAGCACCCTATCCTGGGCGATCCTCTCTATAACTCTAGATCAAAAGTAAGCAGGCTGATGCTTCATGCCTTTCGACTTTCCTTTACTCATCCACTCACCTTAGAACAATTGAGTTTTACTGCCCTCTCGGATACTTTTGAAACAGAATTAAAACAAAATGGATGACACTATCATCCATTTTTCTATACAAAAAAGCAAGACCAGAAGGCCTTGCTTTTATCGACTCAAGAATTATTTAGCGATTTTTGCAAAGTATTCAAGAGTACGTACAAGTTGTGCAGTGTATGACATTTCGTTGTCGTACCATGATACAACTTTAACCAATTGTTTACCATCAACGTCAAGAACTTTAGTTTGAGTTGCGTCAAACAATGAACCGTAAGACATACCTACGATATCTGAAGATACGATTGGATCTTCTGTGTAACCGTATGATTCGTTTGAAGCTGCTTTCATAGCTGCGTTTACTTCATCGACAGTAACGTTCTTTTCAAGAACTGCTACCAATTCAGTAACTGATCCAGTTGGAGTTGGAACACGTTGTGCAGATCCGTCAAGTTTACCATTCAATTCTGGGATTACAAGACCGATAGCTTTAGCAGCACCAGTTGAGTTAGGAACGATGTTTGCAGCACCAGCGCGAGCACGGCGAAGGTCACCACCACGGTGTGGTCCGTCAAGGATCATTTGGTCACCAGTGTAAGCGTGGATAGTAGTCATCAATCCTTCTACAACACCGAAGTTATCTTGAAGAGCTTTAGCCATTGGAGCCAAGCAGTTTGTAGTACATGAAGCACCTGAGATAACTGTTTCAGTACCATCAAGAACGTCGTGGTTAGTGTTAAATACAACTGTTTTAACATCGTTTCCACCAGGAGCAGTGATAACAACTTTCTTAGCTCCACCTTTAAGGTGTTTTTCAGCTGCATCTTTCTTAGCAAAGAAACCAGTTGCTTCAAGAACGATTTCTACACCGTCAGTAGCCCAGTCGATTTGTTCTGGATCACGTTCAGCAGAAACTTTAACGAATTTACCGTTAACTTCGAAACCACCTTCTTTAACTTCTACAGTACCGTCGAAACGACCTTGAGTTGTGTCGTATTTCAACAAGTGTGCAAGCATAACTGGATCTGTAAGGTCGTTGATGCGAGTAACTTCAACACCTTCTACGTTTTGGATACGGCGGAAAGCAAGACGACCGATACGTCCGAAACCGTTAATACCAACTTTAACTACCATTAGTGATTTCCTCCTTATGAAAATCATGAAATTTTTATTGTGAAAAGAGTAACTTGAATCACTACAAATCACCTTTCAACAAACCTATTATATAACTATTTGAGTTTAATTGCAAGTACGGGCGTTGATTTTCTCTCCCGCTTTTCTACTTTTTCTCCCCCTTTTTATTCATCCATTCTTTTATTTTCAAAGCATATCTCTAGAATCTTTTATAATATCTGCATATCCTCTTCATTTCAAGGTGAAACTCCAATTTCAACGCTTTCAGAGTTTACAAAAAAGAGACAGGATTTCTCCTGTCTCTAGGCTGATAAACAATTATTTGCGACGTCCTGGTCGTTCTGCATAACCATAGTAAGCATCTGCCATGATTTCTTCCATGTCAGCTACCATTGGCAAGCGAGGGTTAGCAGGTGAACATTGGTCTTCATAAGCAAGCAAGGCAATTTCATGCAAGCTGTCTTTCCAAGCTTTTTCATCGATTCCTTGATCCTTGAAGTTCATCTTTATACCTACTGCAACACCAAGTTCGTAAACAGCTTTAGCGTATGCTTCAACTGCTTCTTCTGGAGTTGAGTGAGGCAATCCAAGCATTCTAGCAATATCTTGGAATTTTTCGTCAGCTTTCCAGTAGTTATACTTAGGCCATGTAGTCGTCTTAGATGGGCGAGTACCATTGTAACGGATAACGTATGGAAGCAAGATTGCGTTTGTACGTCCGTGAACAGTATGGTGAACCGCACCGATCTTGTGGGCCATTGAGTGGCTCATACCAAGGAAGGCATTGGCAAAGGCCATACCAGCCATTGTAGATGCATTGTGCATTTTTTCGCGAGCTTCTGGATCAGCTGTCTTAACAGATTTTTCCAACCATTCAAAGACAAGTTTGATTGTTTGAAGGGCGATACCGTCTGTATAGTCGTTAGCGAAGTTTGAAGTGTAAGCTTCAGTCGCGTGAGTCAAGACGTCCATACCTGTATCCGCAGCGATGAAGTCTGGAACTGACTCAACCAAAGCAGGGTCAACAATCGCAATAGTTGGTGTCAATGAGTAGTCAGCCAATGGGTATTTACGATTGTTTTTCTTATCAGAGATAACGGCAAATGGTGTTACTTCTGAACCTGTACCTGAAGTTGTTGGAATACCTATGTATTTCGCTTTTTTACCAAGTGATGGGAAGCGGAAGGCACGTTTACGGATGTCCATGAATTTTTGAACCAAGTCACGGAAGTCGATTTGTGGTTGTTCGTAGAAGAGCCACATTACTTTCGCTGCATCCATTGGAGAACCACCACCAAGAGCGATGATTGTGTCTGGTTCAAATGCTCTCATTACTTCAGTACCACGTTCTACAGTTGTGATATCTGGGTCTGGTTCAACGTCTGAGAAGACTTGGACAGTTACACGGTTGCTGCGTTTGTTCAATTGGTCAATAATGCGTTGAACAAAACCAAGTTTTTCGATCGATTTGTCTGTAACAATCATAACGCGTTCAATATCTTCACATGTTTGAAGGTATTGGATAGAATTGCGTTCGAAGTAAATTTTTGAAGGAACTTTAAACCACTGCATATTATTTCTACGTTTCCCTACTTTCTTGATGTTTAGAAGGTTGATCGCACTCACGTTATCACCGACTGAGTTGTGTCCATATGAACCACATCCAAGTGTCAATGATGGAATGAAGGCATTGTATACGTCACCGATACCACCGAAAGTAGATGGAGAGTTCCAGATAATACGCATAGCTTTGATTTCTGTACCAAAGCGTTTAGCAAGCTCTTCGTCTTTTGTATGGATAGCTGCCGAGTGACCAAGTCCGTTAAACTCAACCATTTGACGAGCTTTTGTAAGACCATCTTCTGTGTCTTCAGCTTTTAGGACAGCAATAACTGGTGACAATTTCTCACGAGTCAATGGTTCTTTCGGTCCTACTTCTGCACATTCTGCAGCCAAGATGTTTGTTCCTTCTGGAACGCTAAATCCTGCTTGTTCAGCAATCCATGCTGCTGGTTTACCAACGATGTTTGCATTTAGTTTAGCACCTGCACAGTTTTTGCTATTAGCTTTTACACCGAAACAGAATTCTTCAAGAAGGGCTTTTTCTTTTTTGTTTACAAAGTAAGTGTGATATGATTTGAATTCTTCTACAAATTCGTCATATACTTCTTTATCAATGATAACGGCTTGTTCTGATGCACAGACCATCCCATTATCAAATGACTTAGACATAACAATATCATGAGCAGCTTGACGAAGGTCAGCAGATTTTTCTACATAGGCAGGAACGTTTCCGGCACCTACCCCAAGAGCTGGTTTTCCACATGAGTATGCAGCTTTAACCATGGCATTACCACCAGTTGCAAGGATAGTTGCAACACCTTCGTGGTTCATAAGCGCTCCAGTTGCTTCCATAGATGGTTCTGTAATCCATTGAACACAGTTTTCAGGTGCTCCAGCCGCAATAGCTGCATCACGAACGATTTGTGCTGCGTGTGCTGATGATTCTTGAGCTGATGGATGGAAAGCAAAAACGATTGGGTTGCGTGTCTTCAAAGCAATCAATGATTTGAAAATCGCTGTTGAAGTTGGGTTTGTTGTCGGAGTGACACCACAGATTACACCGACAGGTTCCGCAATCTTTGTCAAACCTGTAATTGGATCATCTTCAATAACTCCAACTGTCTTAACTCCACGCATATTGTTCACTACGTGTTCGCAGGCAAATAGGTTTTTTGTTGCCTTATCTTCAAATACCCCACGACCAGTTTCTTCAACTGCATGTTGTGCAAGGATACCGTGCGCGTCAAGTGCTGCAACCGAAGCTTTTGCCACGATATAGTCAACTTGCTCTTGGTTCAACTTGCGCATTTCATCAAGCGCAACCAAGGCTTTTTTCACGAGACCATCGACATGCTTTTCAGCAGCAAGTTGTTTTTCCTCTGGTGTTACTGTTTTTTTATCAGCCATATTATCCTCCATAGCCTTTAAGGATGTTATCCTTTGTTAATTTTTTCACAAGTTTATTATAACTCTTTTTTTATGCTTTGTAAACAGTTTCATAAGCATTTCACAAAGAAATTTTCTAATATTGTGATTTTTTTCTCAATATAGCTATATAATAGAGTTTTGTCTGGACGATTGTGAAATTATGGAAAAAATTTTTTTATTTCACAAAGTTTTTCTAGTTGATAGTTAGTTATCGAATCCAAGACAAGAAAGCGTTTTCTTTTTTGGTTTTGAAGATAGTCTCCTAACTTGGAGACTACTGTTTTTGCTGAAAAACGCCTTGTTTAAAGGTCCCTTCATAAACAACTTCTTGCTCTGTCGTCAACTTCCCTTGACCTTCAGCCTGACCATTTACAAAATCACCTTCGTATTTCCAGCCATCTTTTGATTGGAAAGTCCCTTTTCCATTAAAGGCTCCATTATTGAAATCACCTGTATATTGGTCTCCATTTTCAAAGGTCAGGGTTCCTTGACCATTCATTTTCCCTCGTACCAAGGTGCCATCATAAACAAGAGCTCCACCATCAAGTGTCAGGACACTCTTTTTAGGTGTATTTAGCAGAAATACCGAAAGAGCACAGAGTACCATTACAACTACTGCAGTGAGCTCTAACCTAGGACGAGTTAGGTAAACTCTACACTTCTCATAAAATTGTTTAAGCTTTTCCATTGTCACTCTCATTTTCTAATCGATCTAGCCAGCTTTGACATCCACTTGTGATACGAGCATAGGTTTCCTCAAAATCTCCTGTATACCAAGGATCTGGGACACTTTCAACCGTAAAAGAGTAGATCTTGTACTGTAGTTCCTGAGGGCACATTTGACGTAGATCTGAAACGTTTGAAGCATCCATACCGATAATGTAATCAAACGATTCAAAGTCTTCTCTGCCAATCTGAAGCGATGTTTTATCTTTGTCATACGGGATCTGATATTGCTGGAAAATTCCTTGCGTTCCCTTATGAATCGGATTGCCATGTTCCCATGATGACGTTGCCCGACTCTCGACGTGGTAATCGCTCGTCATGGACTTCATCACAAACTCTGCCATGGGGCTGCGACAGATATTTCCTAGGCACACAAATACTATTTTTTTCATCCCTTTTCCTCTCATCTCATAGAAAAACGGGAGTGATAGGATCCCGTTTTATTCTTCGATTGCTCCGCTTTCGTCAATAACTGCTCCTTCTGGTGTCACAGCCTCTTTGAGTGGCAACACTGTCTTGATTGCAGTCAATTCGAAAGTCAAATAAACGCCATCTACATCCAGTACGATTGTTTTCTTCTCAGTATCTACTTCATCCACTGTTCCGTAAAGTCCACCAATTGTAATGACTTCATATCCTTTTTGAAGCTTGTTCAAGCTTTCCATACGCTTTTGTGCTTGTTTCTTTTGCGAACGTTGCATAAAGAACATCAAGGCAAACATACCTACAAGCATGATTAAGAAAGTAATATTTGGATTCATTGTTTTCTCCTTTGTGTTTTACATAGGACTACTATATCAAATTTCAGCTACTTTTACAAGATTGTGCCTTGTTTTTATGGTTATAAAAAATCAGAGTTTTCACTCTGATTTTTGTGATTATTTCAAGTTTTGAACGACTTTGACTAGATTTTCAACTGTAAATCCGTACTCTGCCAATACTTTTGGTGCTGGGGCAGATGCTCCAAAGGTATCAATACCGAGAACGGCACCATCAAGACCAACATACTTGTACCAGTTTTGAGTTGCACCCATTTCGACTGCAACACGACGGCGAACTGCATTTGGAAGGATTTCTTCCTTGTAAGCTGCATCTTGTGCGTCAAAGACATCTGTTGATGGCATGCTGACTACACGGACTTTTACACCTTGACTAGCCAATTCTTTGGCAGCTGCGACCGCCAAATTCACCTCTGAACCTGTTGCAATCAAAATCGTATCAAAGTCTGCTGCATTTTCATAGACGACATAGGCACCTTTAGCAACTTTGTCAAAGTCTGTTCCCTCTTCGACAGTCAAATTTTGACGTGTCAAGACAAGGGCAGTTGGTGTTTTTTCGCTTGTCACGGCAAGGTACCAAGCCGCTTGAGTTTCACGCGCATCTGCTGGGCGGAAAACATTCAGATTTGGCATAGCACGGAGACCTGCTAAGTGTTCAACTGGTTCGTGAGTTGGACCATCTTCACCAACTGCGATTGAATCGTGGGTAAAGACATAAGTCACAGGAAGTCCTTGCAAGGCTGACAAGCGGACTGCTGCTTTCACATAGTCAGAGAAGACGAAGAAGGTTCCACCATAAACACGAAGTCCACCATGAAGGGCCATACCGTTCAAGATCGTTCCCATAGCAAATTCACGAACACCAAACTGAATGTTGCGGTTCAAGCGATTAGCGTCGTCTTGAAGTCCGTCCGTTTTGATATAAGTCATGTTTGAGTGAGCAAGGTCAGCTGATCCACCTAGGAAAGTTGGCAGCTTGGCAGCGACAACGTTCAAAGCATCTTGACTTGAATTACGAGTGGCTTGAGAAAATCCATTTTCTAAGGCTGGGAAGTCTGCTGGAGTCACCTCAACTGGGTCACGTCCGTCGATGATGGCTTCTACTTCTGCAGCCAGTTCTGGATGAGCCTCTTTATAGTCAGCAACTAATTTAGTCCAAACTTGATAAGCTGATTCACCACGGTCTGCAACATTTTCCTTGAAATCAGCATAAACTTGCTCTGGAATTTCAAATGGTTCATAATCCCAGCCGAGCGCTTGGCGAGTTGCTGCAGTTTCATCTGCTCCAAGAGGAGCACCGTGTACGGCATTAGTTCCTTGTTTGTTTGGAGAGCCATATCCAATAACAGTCTTCACTTCAATCAAAGATGGCTTGCCTGAAGCTTTAGCTGTTTCGATAGCAGCATGGATAGCTTCCAAGTCTGTTCCATCTTCAACTAAGGCAGTGTGCCAACCGTAGGCATTGTAACGATCACGAACACTCTCAGTGAAAGAATCCTTTGTCTCACCATCCAAGTTGATGTCATTTGAATCATAAAGAACCACCAACTTGTCAAGTTTTTGCAAGCCTGCGTATGAAGCCGCCTCACTTGAGACACCTTCCATCAAATCTCCGTCTCCACAGATCACATAAGTATAGTGGTCAAAGATATTGAAACCTTCGCGGTTATATTTGGCTGCTAAGAAACGTTCTGCTTGGGCAAAACCAGTGGCAGTTGAAATCCCTTGTCCTAGAGGTCCAGTAGTAGCGTCAACCCCTGCTGTATGGCCAAATTCTGGGTGACCTGGCGTTTTTGAACCCCATTGGCGGAAGTTCTTGACTTCATCCATGCTAACATCTTCAAAACCAGAAAGGTGAAGAAGGGCATAAAGGAGCATAGAGCCGTGTCCTGCTGAAAGAATAAAACGGTCGCGGTTGATCCAGTTTGGTTGAGCTGGATTGATACGAAGTTGCTTTGTAAAGAGGCTATAGGCCATAGGAGCAGCCCCCATAACCACCCCTGGGTGACCTGAGTTTGCTTTGTTGATGGCGTCAATACCTAGAAAACGAATTGCATTAACAGATAGATTTGACATAGAATTTCCTTTCTCTTTGAGGTGATTAATAAATCACACATCCTATTTTACTATTATATGAAAAAATGCATAGAATAGCAATAAAACAATTTGCGCTCATCTAACACATTTGATTTGTCTATCCCCTCGTTACTTCATAGTAAGGCAACAAGCGCGTATAAGCGTCTTCTAGCTTCTCTAATATCGCTTCTACTGACTGATTTTCTATAAAAGAAACATCTGCCTTAACTAACACTTTACGGACTTCCTGACTTCTCAGCTTCTCGCGTAAAGTACGACGATTTTCTTCATTAGCCTCCATCTTATAACTTTCCCCATTTGAGTAGACTAGATAATAAATTCCTTCTACTGGTGGAATATCTAAAATCTTTGCTTGTTTGCTCAGGGTCTGCTCATCCTTCTTGCGCTCGATAAAACTGACTTCTAAGGAAATCCCAAAATCTGAGGGTTCCCCATACAAACGCAGCGCCAACATAGGTTCTGTCACTTGTCCGTCTCTCTGTAGATAGGCCCAGAAATGCGGCCGCAAGCGTTGCGCTTGGTTCATCCACTGACTAGTCTGTTGCAGTTGCCATTCTGGATGATTAGCTTGAAAGGTATTGGCAAGTTCTGTAAAAGACTTCCGAGCCTCTTGACCTTTTTGCCGCAAATCCAACATCTTTTCTCTTTCATCGCCAGCTTTATCAGGATTACGGTACTGAACTCCTGCAAATGATAGGTATTCTCTAACTGCTTTCAGCATATCTGAATCTTTCCTTTCCTAGCAAAAAATCAGGACGAACCTGATTTTCCTTTGCTTATTCTGCATCTACGACAACATAGCGATTTGGCTCGTCACCTTCAGAGTAACTCGTCACGCCATCCATGCGTGAAATAATGCGATGGATAATCTTGCGTTCGCTATTTGACATTGGATCAGTTTGTTGGCTACGTCCTTCTTCTAAAACGCGAGTCGCCAATTTTTGAGCGTAGGTTTGCAAGACTTCTGCACGGTGTTCAACGTAATCATTGACATTGATTGTGATGTAGAAGGTTCTTGAATAGCGATTGTAAAGGTAATTTTGCGCTAACAGCTGAAGAGCTTTCAAGACTTTTCCGTGGTAGCCGATAATACGACCTGGTTCATTAGTGTCAATTTGAAGATTGATAGTGCGGCGATTGTAGTCGCTTGAAATCGTCCCTTCAACATCCATATCATCTACAATGGTTTGAACGTAGCTAGCTACCTCAGTTGCCACTTGTTCGATGTCATAACTTGGTTCTACTTTCAAGCCTAAATCTTCCAAAGATTGGCTTGTTGCTTCCTGCGTTTCAGTTTCTTTTTCTGGAGCAGAGCCCACTTCCTCGGCAGTATCCTCTGGTTCCAATTCATTTAAAATTGAAATATGGCCTGTTTCTTCCAAAATCGTGCTGGCGTGCTTTTCATTTTTCAAGATTTCAGCCTTGACCTCTTCAGAAACACCTTGACCTTCTTCTTCAATCTTCTTGATGGCTTCCACTACATGCCCCAAATCAACAGTTGCTTCACTTACTGTTTTCACGGGTTCATTTTTTTCATTAACTTCTTTGGGAACCCCTTTAATGGCCTGCTGATTGGCTTTGATCACTGTCGTTTCACTAATCGCTTCGATATCAACTTGAGCTGGCTTCTTACCAAACAAGCCTAAGAATCCTTTTTTCTCTTTCGAAACGACCTTGATGTGGGCCTTCATTCTTGGAATGTCTAATTCTTTCAATCCTTTTTGGATTGCTTCTTCAACCGTTGAACCTGTAAATAATACCATTACCAGATTCCTCCTTATTTTTTCTTTTTCTGTGCTTTTTTCAAAGCTCTTCTCTTCTTGCCTTCTAAATCTTTTTCTGCTTGCGCCACTGCTTCTCTTTCAGCAATAATCTTGAAAGGATTGTTCAAGAAATAGGTTTGCAGAACTTGGTAAGCATTGGATACGGCCCAGTACAAGGCTACACCACTTGGAGCGGAGATGGCAAAAACAAAGATCAATACAGGCATACCATACATCATCCCTGTCGTAGCTCCACTTTTTTCGGACAAAGCTTTATTCGATAACCAGCTACTCAAGAAGGTAAAGACTGCCGCCAAAATCGGAAGGACAAAACTTGTATCTACTCCTCCCAAATTAATCCATAAAAAGTGACCTGTTTTCAAAAAGTCTACTCGACTCAAGGCTTGAAAAAGTGCCAAGAGAACCGGCATTTGTATTAAAATCGGCCAGAGAGAGGATGAATGTTTGATCCCTAACTCTTTATAAACCTTACGCATCTCCTGGTCTAGCTTGGTTCTACTTTCCATATCACGACCTGGGTATTGCTCTCGCAAAGCCTTGATGCGTGGTTGAGCCTCTTGCATTTTTCTAGAGGCAACCATCTGTGTCTGAAAGACCGGTAATAGAATCGTCCGGATCAAAATCGTGAAGAGGATAATCCCCACTCCGATACTAATGTCAAAGGACAAAAAGCGGATAATTTCAGCAAAAAAATAGACGAATTTGCTCCAAAAGTCTGTCGAATCTGCTGTTATATCGCTAGCTGTACCATTTGTTGCACAGGCTGTCATGATAAACAAGGACAAGCCCAACAAACTAGTCAACTGTAGTTTCTTTTTCACTCCCATTTCCTTCCTGGTAAATCTTTGATAACTTTAATACGTGGAGTAGGTTTTTCTCCATCTCTGCATATTCCAAGGTTTCCACCCCTTTTCGGGCAATCACGACAAAATCAACATGCTCTACTAAACTCCCTTTTACACTTTGTAGAATGTGCCGGATTCGTCTCTTGATCTGATTTCTGGTAACTGCATTCCCCAGCTTTTTGCTGACGGACAGTCCTACTCGAAAATGGTTTTGCTGGTTTTCCAATTGGTAGACAACAAATTTTCGATTGGCAAAACTTGTTCCGTCCTTGAAAATCGCCTTAAAATCTTTCTCTCTTTTTACACGAAAGCTTTTCTTCAAAACTCAACTCCATCTATTAAATTACTACTATTATACCATATTTTTTGAAAAAGCCAATAACAGCAAGGTTTTAGACATTTTCCACATAAAAAAGCTGGAAAATCTCTTTCCCAACTTCTTTTTAAAATCAAATTTTACGTGTATTTACTTATTTTTTCAAGCGCTCAACATCGCGTGCAATCACCAATTCTTCATCTGTTGGAATAACCAAGACACGGATTTTCGCTGCGTCAGTTGAGATGTCTCCCGTTACGCCAAAGACGTTCTTTTCTGGATCCACATCACAACCAAACCAAGAGATACCTGAAATGACATCCTCACGAACCAAAGCTGCATTTTCACCGATACCTGCTGTGAAGATAATCGCATCTGCTCCATTTAGGACTGCAAGGTACTGGCCGATATGTTTTTGGATACGATCAACATACATTTCATAAGCCAAAGTCGCATCATGGTCTCCTGCTTCCATAGCAGCAATCACATCACGCATATCACTTGACTGGCCAGAAACTCCCATGAGCCCTGATTCACGATTGAGAACGCGACTAATATCTTCAGGGGTATTGAAATCCTCTGTATATTGCATGAGATAAGGGATGATAGCAGGGTCAATATCTCCTGTACGAGTCCCCATCATCACACCGCCAAGTGGTGTGAATCCCATAGAAGTATCCACAGACTTCCCACCCTTAACAGCTGTGATAGAAGCCCCGTTACCAATATGGCAGGTAATCAATTTCAAATCTTCTAGAGGACGGCCCAAAAGTTTCGCTGCTTCTCCAGCTACAAACTGATGACTTGTCCCGTGGGCTCCGTATTTACGAACCTTGTTCTCTGTGTAGTATTTAGTTGGTAGAGGATAGCGATAAGCCTTTTCTGGCATGGTTGTGTGGAATGAGGTATCAAACACAACAACGCTAGTGATATCCGGAAGCAATTCCTTGAATGCACGAATTCCTGCTGCGTTGGCTGGATTGTGAAGAGGAGCCAAGAGTCCCAATTCCTCAACTTTTTCTAACACATCTCCCTCAACAACTGTTGATTCCTTGAAATATTCACCACCTGCAACGACGCGGTGTCCGACACCTGTAATCTCATCGTACCCTTTGATAATGTCAAAACGAATCAAGTCATCCAATAAAATTTTAACGGCTTGTGTGTGATCTTCAATATCAAGAATTTGTTGCTCCGAACAACCGTCAAATTTTACTGTTGAAATTGAATCTTTCAATCCAATACGTTCAATCAAGCCTTTAGCCAAAACTTTCTCTTCTGGCATTTGATAAAGTTGCCATTTCAAGCTTGAACTTCCGGCATTGATTGCAATTGTTTTTGTCATAAGATGATACCTCTTTTTAAGCGTTTTCATCTATTATAACAAAATCTCTTTTATATTTCAGTACCTTTGCTCCAATTTTGAAAATTTTCTTTAAAGGTCAACAAAACTGACGGATCTTGCAAGCTAGTAAGAGGGTAAACAAAGGGTTCTATTTCCTTGTCTCTTTTCTTCTGTAAGACAAAAATACTTTTAGCTTGGCTTGCAGTTGAGAAAATATCCTCTGGCAGAGAGATGATAGCAGCCAGACTCACTTCGTCTTTGAGCCACGCTTTTAACAAATCACTTTGAGGACTGGTCAATAAATCACTCGGAGCTAGAAAAATAGCATAACCATCTGACTTAAGGTACTTGAGGCCTTGTTCCATCAGCAAATGGTGGGCATAGGTATGTTCTTGACTAGAAGCCACTTGATAGCGCGAAGCGATAGCATCGTCTGGGTAATAGCCAACAGGCAAGTCGCTGATGACCACGTCGCTTTCTTTAAGCATTTGCGGACGAACGGCGTCTCCTTGAACAAAACCAGCCTGCAAACCAATCACATCTGCCATACTGGCTGCCAGATCAATTAGCAAATCATCCACTTCGACTCCCAAGTAATCTACTTTTTTAGCAAGAGATGTCAAGAAAGTAGCACCTAAAATCCCCATACCAGAGCCTATTTCAAGGATACTAATTTCCTCTTGATCAAACAACTCTTCCACAATAAGTACCAAGAGGAGGGCAATGGCATCCGGCGTAAACTGGTGATTGGCCTGTAAAGGCTCCGTTTGTCCTGCCTTCATCAAGAGAAACTGGTAGGTCTTGAGCCACTCTTCCTTGCGAAGCGCTAAGCGCTTAAGGGCTTGATTGTTCTCCTTGACCTGCTCTAGCTCAGTCTCACCATCCAGGTAGATACTATTTTGCTCTACCAAGGCGTCATAAAAGTTGGTCGCCAAATCACTTTGGATGACTTGGACATTCTCTAATAAATACGTATAAGCTTGTTCTATTTTTTCAAAATCCATATTCCTATCTTATCAAAATTCCCCTATTTTTTCCATCTGAAGAGAAAAATCACTGCTTTAGTCAGCGAGTGATTTTTGGGCTACTGTTAAAAAAAGTTCTGCGTAATTTCCTAGGAAAAGACCTTCAGCACTATAGAGGATCTGACTGCCAATGCTCGAAAAACCAAACTGGGCGAGCTTATTTTCCAGTTCAGTCAGCTCAAAGCCGTGGTGGTTGGTATCTGTCTTGACAAAATCGGCAATGAGTACCTGTCCATTCTCCCTAAGATGATGGTGAAACATGGCAAGAGTCGCATCTAGATCAGGCATATGATGAAGAACTCGACTGACAACAATCAGGTCAAATTGTTGCTCCAAAGGATTCACCAGTAAATCCTGTTCCAAGAGTTGAAGATTCTTGATTTCTTGCTGATCTGCTTTCAAACGGGCTTGCTCTAGCATTTTCTCCGAGATGTCTACAAGGGTAACCGACTTAGCCTGCTTGGCCAGTGGCAAAGCTAATAGACCCGTCCCACCGCCAAAGTCCAATATTTCCTTGTCTGATAGAAGAGCAATCTGTTTTTCAACTGCTTGACAAACCAAGTTTGCAAGAAAGATATTTTTGGGCGAATCAAAAGTTTCTGCTTTGTGATTAAAATCATGTTTCATGTTTTTAGTTTAGCACAAAGTAGTTGAATTGACTAGGAATTGTCTTTCTTTTCAGGCTTTTCTTCTAATTTTTTCTTCCCTGCTTGATGGCTTGAATCAGTTGCTACCTCTTCCTTTTTAGCTGTTTTCTTTTCTTGGTTTTTCAGCGGAGGAAAGAGAAATTCATAGTTTCCCTTATTCATACGAACACTCGTTGCAAAACTTGTTTTCGTATTTTGATACCTGACTTTTCCTAAGTTAAAGACTTGTTCTCCACTTTCTTGCTCAACCTTATCTTTACTTCGCTTAGCCATGGCAAAAGCAGCCAACTTTTCTTTGTTTAGGGCAAAGTCTTTGTGATGGGCGACTTGCCGATTCAAATAAAACTGCAACAAAAGGCTAAAAATAGCTGCCATGGTAACTGCATATAAGAGAACGCCTGCCTTAACTTTTTGCTTTTTCCACACGATAGATGAATTCCCTTTCTAAGCCTTTTTGAAACTGGAAACGGAAGCGAACCAGTTGATTTTCCTCTGTAATCTGTGCTGATTTAAGTCCATAAACCATAGGTTGGTAGCCCCGTCCGCTGGTATCCGTTTTTCGAAAATCATCCGATTTAGACTTCCCTATAGAGACATCCTTACCATCCTGTTTCATGTAGAGGCGATTGCCTTCCACCTTTTCAAACTGCGAACGCTCTAACTCTACCTCCAGTTGATCCACAAACAAGAGCCACTCCTTTTGCTCGCTTTGCTGCTGGTAACGAACTTCTAAAATGAGGAGCTGACTCATAGCTTGAAAAAGGAGCAAGCCTCCGCTAATGACGATAAGGGCAATCAGAGATTCTAAAAGAGTGAAAGCTCTTACCTTACTGCTCTTTAAGATCCAGCAACTTCGATGAACCATGGTAGACCTCCAATCCTTTCTCACTAGCAAATACCTGGATTTCCACTCCATTTACCCTCACTTGATTTTGACCTGTTTGCAAGGCCATCTTCGCCACACGCAAGACTTCTTTCTTTTGCAAGATTTCTGCCTCTTCTTGTCTATTTTTCTGGATTTGTCCCAAAAGAAGGGTCGCAATGCTGGCAAACACAGCCAAAGCTACTACTGCTTCTAGTAAGATTACTGCCTTAATTTTTTGTTTCCTTAGTGCGTTTAATTTTTCCATTTCCTAGATATAATTGATAGCGAATCGCTCCTTTACTGGTCTGAAATTCAACCTTAGCCAGGGACGAATTGCCCCCAGCTCGGTCAAATATAATGCTTTGTCCTGATGGTGCCTGAATTCCTTTAGGAACTGTCAACTTTTGACTGCCATTACTGATCGTCTGTCCATCTAAGTTCAAGCTGGTCTTTTGCTGACTGGCTAGACTGCGTTTTTGTGTTTCCCGATAGAGTTCTTCAAACTCCATAAAGAAAATCTGCTCCTCTACCGCTGTAAAAGTGGATTGAACAGAACCAGACAAGCCCAAGGCAAGGATACTCACAAGTCCCAAAACCAAGAGACTTTCCAGCATGGTAAAGGCCTTAATCTGCAACAGTTTGACTTGTTTTTTGTTTTGCATGGTAGTCTTTATAAGCTTTAGCTTGCTCAGCTGTGATACGACCGTCTGCTTGTAATTTGCTAAGGCTAGCATCTTCATTCTTGTCCAGACTATAGAGCTCTGCCTGGCTTTCTACGACCTTGACAACAGCAGCTTTTCCTTTATCATCTACGGCATCCTTTTGCTTGGTCAAATTGGGCACAAAGAGCAAGAGAAGAACACTGATGATAAGCAAAACCACTAACATTTCAATCAAGGATACTAAAATTTTTGATAAAAAGTACTTTCAGACAAACAAAAAAACCGCAAGCAAATGCCTACGGTTTTAGTGTAATCTATTTTGAAAGTCCTTTCTGTTTTATTTATTTTTCTTCTTTTGGTTTATCGACAACAGTGATAAGCCCATCTGGTTCTGTTTTGAATGCTGGGTCTGTGTGAAGTTCACCGTTTGCCTTCAAGTAATACCAGCCGTCGCCTGATTTTACGAATTGTTTAGATAGCATATAGCCGTCTTTTTCTTCCATGAAATACCAGGTTTCACGATATTTAACCCAACCAGTGGCCATACGACCGTCTGACTTGAAGAAATACCAGCGATGGTTAAGGAACATCCATCCTGTGACCATAGCACCACGTTTATCAAGATAGAACCAGTCTTTACCATCGTTGAACCAACGATTGATTAAGCAATAGCCACGTTCATCGAAGTAGAACCACTCTCCCTTGATTTGTTTCCAGCTGTTTTTTGGATAAGAGCCATCTGACTCCTCCCACCACCAACCTGTTTCATTGCGTTTCCAGCCAGCTTCAGATAAGCCACCTTCGATATCCTTTTTAAACTGCTCACGGCTGATGCCCCATTTTGCAAGGTAAGGATACGGATCAACGTGGTCAGAGTAATTGCGAGGTTGGTTGTATGTGCAATATTGATGAGTCTTGATGCCTGCAAGGCTATCAGAGTCAAGAGTTTTAGGGATGCCTGCTTCATCAGCGAGGTTCCGTAGAAGCTCAACATAGAGCTTGTAATCGCGCATGAATTCTTCCTTGGTTTCATGACTCTCAATCAGTTCTACCTGACCATAACCCTCTACGTTCCAGCCACCTCCTACGTCGTATGCCCCCATGTCTGTGTACCAGGTCTGCATCACACGGCCGTTACCGACGACATGTGAGAAAAATCCTGAATCAACTGGGCGGCGCATGTGGTAGTCTGCTTCATTTTGAGCTGTTGAGTTTGGATTACCAGTTGAATGAGCATGAATCTGACGATATGGTTGTTCCCCAACTTGTGGAAGGTCAGTTCTTAATCTACTTGTATCGATATCCATACTTATTCCCCTTTCCAGGTTTCGTTCATCTGCTTAACTGCAGACTCGACAAACGTATCAAGGTCTTTATCTGTCATGCTGATGTTATATTTGGTGAGCTCAGCACGGATTTTAGTTCGTGCTTGCTCCAGCTTCTCTTCGCCTTTAAACCCAGTTTCTGAAGCAACCTGCTCAACTGCATTTACTGCGTTCTTAGCAAGGATTTCAACAATCTTGATTGTCTTTTCTCCGCCTTTTTTGATAAGGAAATCCTTAATGGCTTTGACTGCGATACCAGCCAGGATAGTCAAGATTCCAGTAGCTGAAGCTACGATGATTTCAGTAATTTGTTGCATGTGTTATTCTCCTTTTTCGATTTCTTCCATGCGGTCGTTCATACGGACCATTTCTTTTTGAATGTCTCCGACCGCGTGAGTGATTGTTGTTAATTCTGTAGTAGTCTTTTCTAGGTGAGTCATCAAACGCTCTTCTCGTCGGTTAGAGTCGGCCTTTGATTGCTCGTGCAAATCCATAATCTTCTTCTCTCGCTTGTCCGAAGTCTTGATAAGATATCGAATGATGATAAAGAAAAGTAAGATAAACAAAATCGCCCAAGCTACCTGACTTTGAGCGATTTTTTCAGCTTCTTCAATCGGCATACAACCTCCTTAATCGATTCTAGGCATGACAACAGTCAGCACACCTTGCTGAAGCATATCAGATAGTGACTGATCTTTCCAAGTGTAGCCCTCTGTGGCTTGCATTTGGAACTTGAAAATAGTTTGTGTGCCCTTTGGCCATTTTGCATTGGTATCAAATGGATAAGCACCTGAGATGATGTCTCCGTTGTTGTAACGTTTGTCCCTAGCAAGCGGCTTGATGAATGCTGCTACCTTTCCATAAGCGTGGGTAGGCATACCTCCATTTTGAGATACTGCCAAGGCAATCAAGACCTCTGTAATAGCTGAAACAGTATCAAGATTTTCCTTGTTTTCGGTTACTGCTTGCTCAGCTTTATCCGTTGCCTCTTTGTTCTTTTGTAGTTCTTGAGCTACTTTGCTGAATTTTTCGTTTTCAGCTCGATTTGGAAAATTTTCTTGATAGAGAACTTCCAAGGCTAACGCAAAAAGCTCAGTATTTGACAAATTGATTTTATCAGCTGGTAGCAAGATAGGTACGATAGCACCATCTGAATTAACAAGTGTGACCTTTGTAGCGGATTCTTTCCCGCTTGCGTCAAATTCTTGGGATTTTGTCCCGTATTCTAATTTCATAGAACCTCCTTTAAATTTTGAAAGATACATTGTCAAAGTTAAGCCAAGTAGCGTCAACGTTTCCCTTGACGACTACGTTACCTCCTGGATAAATCCCGACAACGGCAGGGCCATAGTCATTGTTTAAAGCGGTTTTGAATAGCGTTGTGGATGGTCTGAAATTTTCAGGCAAAGTAAAGATAATTGACTCACGGGTAGTCTTTCCGCCCTTGCAAGTGCCTTTTAAATAAACAATACCGTCAAAGCTTTTTGAAAATTGGATATTTCCATAATCTCTATGATGGCTCCACCCATTTTGTAAATTGGCATTTTGCCAAGCTGTCGGATTGCTTTCTGACTTTAGTAAAGCCACATAGTCAGAGTTATTAGTAGATTTTGATTGTTGCACTAGGTAGCGCCATGGTCTCCAGTTATTATCAAAGCCATTCTCCCTAACTGCCATGTATCCCATTGATGTTGTAAATCGCTGAATAGCCTCTACTGAGTTTGGGTTAGGTCTGAATACTTCTAACATCCCCCAAGCGCCAAAAGGATTGTTGGGAGAATTCCCATCTATCCACCAAAAACCAGTATCTTTCATGCTGTTGAAATCCTGTTTGATGAGTTTTCCACATCCGTTATTATCGGTTAATTGATATTGCTGTATGGGCTTGTTGTCTGCGTAGATGTTGCCCTTGACATCAAGAGCGCCTTGCTCCCTGATTTTGTTGACCCCAATACCTGACCTGTCATAAGATAAGACCACGCTCTCTGTGGCCACGTTGACCATGAAATCAGACCGTGTGAACTTGTCCTCTAGTGTACCAATTACAACCCATGACTGATTAGCTAGATAGTTGCCAGCTAGGTTAGCCTGAGAATTGACTAGGTTTGAGATACTTGTCCAGGAGCCAGCAGCTGGTCCCGTGTCTACTTGAAAATTAGTAGTCCCAAGCCTTGCGACCTTAAAAGTCAAGGTCATAGTGTTTTTTTGACTTCCTGATACAGTCAGAGGGGCGATTTTTGCGTTTCGCGTAACTGTCAATGTGCTAGAGGTTGAGCCTGTTCTTGCTATGCTAAAGCTCAATGCTGGAGCAAAATATTCAAGCACGGTCACGGATACCTCTCTAGTATCAGACCAGCGTCCACGGCTATCAGACACGCTCGCTCTGATTTTGATTGTGCCGTGATAATTCATAATGCCTAAGCTCCCGCCGTTTGAGCTTGTAGACTGGTTTTTGCCGACGATTTCGGCATAGTATCCAGTAATGGATGAGCCGTAAGAGCCGACTGCGCCATTAAATCCTACTTTGATGTTGGAGATTACTTGGATGAACGTATCAGACTTAGGGATGAGGTTTTGAGCCGCACCATTTAGGTCCGACAGGGAAACTCCTGTAAATGTGGGTTTCACATTTGCTGGCACGCTTGCCGTGAATGTGGTTGACTGTGTGCCTGTCTTGGTAGAGCCTGAGTAGGTATCGACAAAGACAGTCCCTGTGCCACTCGCTGAGTTTGGGATGTCATTGGCAAAGTCAAGAGGGATCGTCCACGTTGTGGATGTGTCTACATTCGTTGCAATCGTTCCACTCTTACCAGCCCAGGAATAGCGCACCGTATGCTTGAAACTGGAGCTTTGACGGTTAATGGTGATAGTAACCGAACTACCAATAACTCCAGCGCTCACGCTTACAGAGCTAGAGCGTGGTATAGTTGTCAGGCTGAGACTAGCTGATACTGTGATAGTCCCATGCAAGCCATTGTTAGGATTGAACGTACAAGAAATAGGGAGCGTTTTAGTCCCATCCGCATTGTGGCTGATTGTACTTGACCCACTAGCAAGAGTGTACTCCTCGCCTGATGTCTCCCACGTCGGGTAGCTGTAATGCACGTTACGGCCATCCAGATTAAGAGACAATGTACTGTCTCCTTGATGGTTATGAGTGTAGTAGGCGCCTGTACGGCTAACTGTCATCCGCCAGTTGACGGTTGAGGTGTTCGCCGTGATACTCTGAGAGCCCTGCTCTACATAGACATTGAGATACAAGCTCCCACTTGAACTACTAAATTTAGCCATTTTACTCCTTTCTATCCTACATACCTTATAACGTTCATATCAGGATTGATATGATACTGCTCTTCTCTAAATCGTCCAATCTGGATAGTTTTAGAGAAAATCCCGTTCTCAATGTGGATAACACCTTGAGAAATATACATAACCTCTACACCAGCGCTAAACATTGAAATTCGACCGTTAGGATTGAACATCATGCTAGAGCTACCATCATTCTTACCAATAACAAGACCCTCATTACTAGAGCTCATGTAAGTATCAATGAAATTCCAGCGATCAGATAGTTCTCCCAAATCTTTGGCAATGTTAGAAACACGCTGACTAGCTGAAATCAAATCTTTTTCAGCTCGTGCTCTTGCGCTCTCGTTTGCGTTGACAAAGTCCTTATAAGCCTTTATCCAGTTATCAAGCGTATCAGCGCTAGCCTTAGCCTCAAGCTCAGCCTGAATAATTCCAGCTTTCTCATTTAGGGCGTTGAGTTGCTCCTGAGTTAGTGCTTGGTCTGCTTTAGAGTCAATGTCTCTCTGGATATCTTCAGTAGCTTCTGAAAAGTCTGTAGAGACTGTTCCTACCTCTACTTTTGGAAAGGCAATCCAAACAGTAGCAACAGTAAAAACATGTAAAATCAGCTCATTACTTGCATTGGAGTTTTCTTTTTTCGTCAACTCAATGTCATAAAATTTCCAATCCGTAGTCAGCGAGACACCTTGAATAGTACTTCTATACCCTGCTCTAGCTTGAAAATTCGTATTATTGACAGTAGATTTTGCCCAAAAACTAAAACGAACAGATTTATTTTTCATCTCGTCAGCGGTGCCCAAACGTGTATCCCCACCGGTTCTAAACGTAACTTTTTGATTAGTCGCCTTACCGTTATAAGTAGATACAATTTTCAAAGTATTAGCTCCTCTGAATTTGCTATTAGTATCTATGCTTAAGGTGAGCTGTCCTTGTGTTTGCTCCTGACTATCATCTAAAAAGTAAGTTGAGTATCGCTCTCTTAGACTACGTTTGAATAGTGAATTAAGAAAGAGATTTCTTCCACCGACCTCAACTTTAGCCCAACGATCAGCCCATTTGTACTTCGTTTTATCTGCGCTATCAGGTTTCTCATAATCTGAATAATGACCAAAATAACGCTGCCCGTTATCTGTCATTGTTAAACCAGAACCATCCGCATTATCAGAATAAGCAAAGTGAACATAAGGTGTTCTTCCATCTGCTCCTGGTTTACCTGGTAGCCCATCAGCGCCATCTCGTCCACGCCATCTCGTCCAGCGATAGTCAGCAGGATTGACACTGTCAGTTGAGTTGAAATCAACATAAACCCCTATATAGGCCTTGTCGGCATTTGTCTGGCTAAATCCACTACCTGAGATAGTATCGGCGTAGGCAATGTGAGTGTACTTTGTACGGCCGTCGGCGCCTTTAGGTCCAGGGAGGCCTTGGTCACCTTTTGGACCCTGCAAGCCTTGGAGACCTTGCAAACCACGTTCTCCACGCTCGCCTTTTTCTCCTCTATCACCTTTAGGACCTATTGCTCCCTGTGGTCCAGGGTCTCCTTTAGCACCTTTTTGACCAGTATCCCCCATTTTTGCAACAGAAAAACCTGTCTCTGATGTTTTATCTGTATAGCTCCATGTCGTTTTAGTCCAAAGATATTGGCCAGTTGGAACGCTAGGGATTTGAGATAACCATCCGCTAGTTGGTGGAACAGTTCCTGATGTGGAGCTAGCATAAACTACGGTTGTTGCACGGATACCAACGCCATCCTTACCAGCGACACCATCTCTACCAGTATTTCCGTCTCTACCAATCCTAGCCACTGAGTAGCCAGTTTCAGAGGTGTTGTCTGTGTAGTTCCAGGTTGTCTTGGTCCAAAGATATTGTCCAGCTGGGATAACTGGAACAGAGCTTGTCCATCCAGTACTTGGAGCGTTAGCTCCTGAGGTAGATGATGCGTAAGTAATGACAGTAGAACGCAATCCAACACCATCCTTACCAGCAACGCCGTCTCTACCTGGGTCCCCTTTATCTCCTTTGATACCATCAAAGGCATTTAAAAAAGTAATCTGTTCAGACGCTACCTCTTTGTTATCAATCCACGCTGAGACTGTCAAAACCATCTTTTGGTTGATGTCGGCAGCCTTGACAATATAACTAGGACTTGTGGCCTTGATTACACCATCCACCACCCATCTCCATCCACTGTTGATGACCTTGTTCCCTTTCATAAGAGTAGGGGTCACAATCGTCTGACCTTGGCCGTTTTTAAAGGCTATGCCATTGTCAGTGGCTAGCTTGATAGTGTAGGGCTTGGCGTCCTCTATCATCCTGTCTAGCTGTTGCTGAATACCTTGAGATAGACGATTTTCAAGCGCTTTAGCATTTGAGAAAGTGGTCTTGTTATTCTTCGGATTGGTAAAGCTGATGACTTGCTCAGATACCCTCATCTCAAGCAAGAGAGTAGGGCTAAAGCCGTCATCATATACTTTTACTGTGTCTCCTATTTCAAGATCCGCAAAGCCCTCAGCCTCATAAGTGACTGCTGGGTAACAGTTCTTTTTGAGTTCACGGTAGGCTGTTGAGCGGATGACCTCAGGATTTGAACTCTCTACCGTCATATCCTTACGAGTCCACTGGTCACGGTCACCTGTTGAGTGAGTAAAAGTAGACGGATACATCTGCATAGAGAGAGGGGCATATAAAGCAGCCCCTGACTGGTAGAACTCACGTTCTCCCTTTGCGTTGTTGACTGACCAAGGCCCAAGCCCTCTAATGTCAACTACGTTACCTTTGTCATCCTTACCTGTTGGGACAACCGTGTTATAAATCCCAGTTTTGTCAATCGTCCTAGTGATAGTCTTGAGGTTTTTCCCATACTTCAAGATTTTTGGGCTAATTTGACCTACCCCTTGGTGGCTATCGTCGTGCTCATGATAGACATTGACTGTAAATGACTTGATAGAACTGTCAGCGTTGAGACGTGTGTCAAACTCAATTTCTGCGCCAAACTTCTTAGCTAGACTAAGTAGCCTGTTGAGCTTGGTGTCTGAACCCTCCCACTCAGCAGAGATTTTCTTATTAGCAACCTCATTGATACCGATTTTTAAGAAAGTATAGTTGAGCAAGTCCATCTCCTCACAAAATTCCTTAAAACTCATGGCTTTAGGGGACTTGTAAGGGATAGAGTACTCATTGATCAGCTCAAGGTTTAGGTTGATACTATAACACTTAATAACTTTCTCATTTTCCTCAATTTTTCGGATTGTATGCAGGTAAGTTCTGCCCTTGTATCTGAATGAAACAAAGGCTTTCTCATTGAGAGAGTTATAGGCCCTCTTTTTGCCTACATCTGAGATAATTGCCTTTTTAAAGACTGTAAAATCAAAGGTACTAGAACCAGTTTCCAGGTATCTTGTCCAGGTGTCATTGAAATAGTTCAATGTATCCTGTTTGTTATTGTCGATAAAAGCCACTTTTCTCAAATTTGAGTCATGTATTGTCAATAACATTGTTATAGATACCTTTCTTTAAATTCTACTTTGACAGTGGGTTTGGTCTTGACCCAACTTGAGCAATAGACTTCAAGCTGACTGTTTCCAGGTGGAATAGTCAAGAAACTTGAGCCATCCACTACATCCACAATCTTCTCAAGACCGTCCACAGTGACAGTGTCATTCTCGCTGTTTAGCACGACATTTGAACCGATTGGATAACGGTTAGGCACATCTCCTATTGTTGGGACAAAATCCTTACGGTATAAGAGTTCATCAAGATACATGTGAGCCAGGATAGGCTTGTCATGATACGCTCCAAGCATGACGTGGATTTTAGCTGACTTTCGGCCTTTAATTTCAGGAATGATAAAGCTGTAATGAGAGCCTTTGTAGTAAACCTGGATCCTGTCATCATTGCGCTTGAGTTCAAACTGACCTTTGGTTGATGAAAAGGGGTTTAAATCACTGCCAGAGGTGCCTATGAAATTCCAGCACTTAAGAAAGTAATAGCTCCCCTTTCCATCAGAACCAAACACATTAAACTCACAATCCTGTCCTTGTGTTCGCTTGAATGTTTCAAAACCATACAAAAACTGACCATTTGTGTCTGATACTGTAATCTTGATAAATCCATATTGATTAGCTGCATTAGATACGAATATCTGTTTACCTGTGATGTAGTCATCAAGCGAGCCAACAGCGCCAGCGCTGTCTATTGGGACGTCCCATGATAGAGATGTAGCATAGTTCCCATATTTGCCAGGTGTGGTTTGATCTTTGAGTCTAATGTGTTTCTTATTCCACAATGTAGTTAGCTCAGAAGCCCCTACCACATTCTCGCCATTATCGTTAGTCACAGCCTTATTTTTAGTAGCTCTTGCAAAACCGTTTGAAATTCTATCTTCTCTAAAATCAATCAATACCTCTGACCGCTTAACTATGCCTATATCAGCCTCTTCACGATCACCAACCTCAAGAGCTCCACTAGCATTAACTAGACCAATATAGCCGTTCTCGGTGTTATTCTTAACCGTAACGACAGGAAAAGCTGGTACGTTGCCATTATTGACCAAATTAAAAACAACCTTGTCAGGTTGCTCTTGTCCGTTATCAAAGCGCCTATAAGTCGTGCCATGTGCAACACCGTCAGGAACAAGAATCTCAAACTCGCCCTTTTGAAGCCATCTGGCTACGTTATCGACATCCACAGAACCAATGACAAGTCCCATATAGTACTTGTCAGGCTCGTCTGAAATATCAATACGAACTGGCTTGTCGGTGTTCAGGATTGTAGCTAAGGTGTGCTTGGCCAATTCGGTATCCCTAGCCGTTTTTTTCTGAACGGTAAACTTAACTTTGATTTTTTTAGGTCCGGTTCTTACTTCTTGGACGTTTACGCCCAAAAAAGGGGCGTCATTTGTTGTGACGTCCCTTTCGTTTCCTACCGGACGAATTACTTCGTTGATTTTTATAACCTCAGAGAGGTCATGATTGTTATAGATAACTGTGTCCATTAAATAATCCCTCTCATCATGTTATCGATCATGAGCTTGTCGTTTTGGTAATCGGTCATCTTTTGCCCGATTTGGCCAACAAGCGCTCCGCTTTCCATCATCAGACTGACTGGACGTTTCACTGCCCTTTCAGCTACCTCCAGAGCTTGTTCTACAAGATGATTAGATTTTTCTTGTACGACCTTAACGCTCGTTTTAAGCTGACGGTCAAGATCAGATTTGACCTGAAGTGTCTTCGTAAGGCTCGCTTGACCTACTCCAAGAATGTCTTCGGGGGCAAAGTTAAAGGCTTTGATTTGGTCGAATACATCGCCCATGGCATCATCTACCTTGTGAGCATCTGCCAGGATACCGACTGCCACCCCTTGAGAAATGAAACGTCCGACGTTGTCTCTAAAACGGCGTGATGGACTGTTAATCTTAGCCTTGGCCTGTGCGGCTCTCTCAGCTTGAGCGACAAGAGCATTAGCAGCAGCCGTGACAGCTCCAAGCGCTGAGTACATACCTTGTGCTAAACCTTGACCAATCATGTCACCTACATAGCGCATAGTAGAGACGCCTCTCATTCCTGTAGACTGGATAGAGTTGACCATGGATGACATTGCTGATGTCGCCGAGCCGACTCCTGAACGGATACCATTTGTTATCCCTTCAGAAACCCCACGGCCTGCCTGTTGGCCTGCTTGCGTCATCTGAATTGACGACTGCAAAATTACAGTCACAATCAATGCCATGTTTGACTGAACTGATGACACGGCCTGAGTCATTGCTGAAGCCATACCTGAAGCAAGCTGAGAAATGGCCGATGTAGCTGATGAAGCTGAAGCGTTAATCATCGTTAGAGTAGAAGACATCGCTGAAGCCCCACTTTGAGCCACCATCATAGCATTAGCTAGAGCCACCAAACCTGTCTGAAGCGCCATTACACCAGATACAGAACCAGACAAGCTTGCAAATGAAGCCATGACCGATGTAGCAAACGTGCTCATCGAAGTTCCAGCGCTTGTCAGTGTTTCTGGCAATATGCTAAGGTTAGTGCTTAGTGATGATAAGGCCGTAGGTAATGATTGCAAGGCTACACTTGCAAGTTGAGCTGATATAGCTATCAAACTCAACCCAGTCCCTGCTTGTTGCAACCCAGGACCTGCTGAAGCAATGCCAGAATTGGCAATAGCTGTCAAGCCTGTTGCTACTGTCGCTAATGTTCCAGCCAAGTCTAGCAATCCTAGCTCAGTAAGTTTCGAAATCCCTTCAGCCATGTATTTGACTCCAAGGCCTGCGTTTAAGGCGGCGTTACCGATACTATCAAAGATTCCAGCTACACCGTCAAGCACATTACGAATGGCAGAGCCAAAGGACTCAACTACACTACCAGCACTCTTCAAGATAGAGCTCACTTGTTCTCCAAACGTTTTCAAGAGGTTAGACAAGCTATCAATGATAGGGCTAATCTGAGAGAACATGCTACTAAATGAAGAAACAATATCTGCAATTGACGGAGCAATCGCAACTACCATTTCGGTTATAGCTGGAGCAAATGGAGCTATCGCTTCGACAATTTGAACGATAGCGTCAGCAATAATTTGAACTACTGAAACGAACGCATCACTTATAATCTCGACGATTGGAGTCACTGCTGTTGCAATTCCTGAAATGGCTTCACCAAGAGCTGTGATAAACGGAGCTGCCGCTCCCATAGCTTCACCAAATGCAACGACAAGAGGAGAGAGTTGAGCTAAGGCGCTTGTTACATTTGGAAGAACTCCTGAAACTGTAACAATAGCCTGGGCAAATGTGCTGATGATTGCAGTAGCAACAGTAGCAAATGCCTGACCAACTGCGTTAATGATTGTAGCCACTCCTTCACCTTGACTAGCAATGAGACTTAAACCTGCCGCAATAATAGCCACTCCGGCACCGATTCCAACTGCTGCAATACCAATCGCCCCGCCAAGAGCAAGAATATTTCCAACTCCGGCTGTTCTCAAAGCCAATCCAAATGCTCGTATGACTGGCGCTAAACCAGAAAGAGCAATTTTGATACCTTCACCAATTCCTGTCGCAGCCGTTTTGATTGCTGTTCCTGTTGTTTTGATTAGAGTTGAGATTGATTTGAAGATTTGAGCGATTGCACTTTTCGAGCTCGTTGCACCCTTCACAACTTCGTCTGCCCCTTCTTTAGCACCTTTAGCGAATAAGCCAAACGGATTAAAGCTCTTCAAGAAATTAAATGCTTTAAAAGCAACTAGTGCTCCTCCAATCCCTGCAATCAATCCTCTCCAGACATCTGCACTAATTGATTGAGTTAATTTTGAAATCCAACTCACGACTAAAGAAATAGCGTTCACGACGTGGCCAGCGGCTGCGCCTACGATATCCCAAGGAATAGCATCGCCTAACTTAATAGCAAGATCTAAAGCTGCATCCGTCAAGTCTTTGAAGGCTTGATAGGCGTTCTTGATTGCTCCTGTTTCGGAGAAGGCTTCTAGTGCAAACTGAAAGGCCATTGCCATATTCTGGATGATGACGTTAACTGTTTGAATGACGTTTCCAACACCTTGGATAACATTGCCAAACCCATTAGATTCACTTGTCAGCTCTTCAAAGAGCGACTGAATTGTCACAACAACATCTCGAAAAGTGTCCTTGATTACATCAAAAATACCCTCGTCAACTCCGAGCGAAGCAAACAACGATTTGAATCCTTGTTCAATCCTTGGCCCAGCTTCTGCCAGAGCCGTCTCAACAGCTTGAGGAAGTTGTCTCATAATATTTCCAACCATAGGCAAGAAATTGCCTAAAAGGAACGTTGAGGTGCTAGAGATAAGTGCCTTTAAAGACGGTCCAATATCTTCTCCAAGCGTCAAATTTGCCAAGAAGTTGGATGCCGAAGCCTTCATTGCTGCAAACGAACCGCTGAATGTAGTCTGCGCTTCTTGTGCTGCGACTCCTGCGACTCCCAACTCTTGTTGAACTAGGTCGATGGCTTCTACGATATCTGCAAAGTTGTTGATATCAAACTTCTTGCCCATTGCTTTTTCTAATTTGCTGGCGTCTTTAAGAAGTCGCTCCATCTCTTGCTTTGTACCACCATATCCAAGTTTCAAGTTATCTAGCATAGTATAGTTCTGTTTAGCGAAGCCTTGGAACGTTTGCTGGATTGAACCGATGTCCGTACCCATTTTAGCTGAGTTGTCAGCCATGGCCATGATAGCCTTGTCTGCCATTTGTGCGGCCTTCACAGCATCACCACCGAGCGCTTGCTTCAAGCTGGCACCGAAAGAAACAGCTTGCTCTGCGTATGTATTAGCAGAGATACCAGCTGAAGCTGCAGCGTTCGCATATTGCTTCACAGACTCAGCGGCAGTCGTATAGAGCGTATCAACACCACCAAACGATTGTTGGAGCTTGGCCCCTTCGTCAAGAGCTGTAGCAAATACACCCTTGATAGCACTGCCAAGGGATTGAATCCCAGAAATCAGCGCACCGCTGACAATGTTAGCTCCTAAAACTGACTTAAAGACCGAACCTAGTTGCATCCCGCTTTCTGTCAGTCCACCAACCATGCCTTTTAAACGTGCCACTCCTGATTGAGCCTTATTGCCATCCATATCAACTTGGATGACCACTTTACCATCTGCCATTTATGCCTCCTTTCTACTCGTAATAGTCATACTCTTCATCTTCTTCGTCGTAGTCATCGTCTGGAAGACGATACTCTTTTTGCAACTCTCGCATCTTATCGATGTATTCCTGACTGTCGCCTTTTTGCGGTTCATAAGAGCGAATTTTCACGACTTCTACAAATTTGGTTCCCTCAGGCAAGCCAACAATTAGAGCATTGAATTTCTTCCAGTGCAACTTACCGATTTCTTCGATTAAGTCGATTCTGTAAGCTTGCATGAAAGAAGCAAAGATATAAGCTCCGTCATGCTTCACGTTGTAGAGTCTTTTTTGTGGTGTTTCTGACGTTGTCGAGGACTTTATGACATTGCCTGCCAAGTCATACTCAACATCGTCTTCTTTCTCGCCTGTCTGGATGTGCTCTTCAAAAATTGCCTGAACAACTTCCAAAGCCTCCTCAAAGCTTAAAAAATCAAAAGAAACACCCGTAAGGATCCGCAACGCTAAAAACGGGCGCATGAATTTAGGAATATCATCGTCTTTCCATAATTCAAAAACTTTCAAGACTCTATCGAACGATAAGAGCAGAGGGAAAGTCTGTTCTTTGCCTTCAATTTCTAAAACAAGCTCATCAACTAGCTTTCTAGAAATATCTAACATGGCATCACGCTAGATATTTCTTGAATGCGTCTTCTGAGTTGCGCTCTCGATATTCTTTCTGAATCCCAAGAATGGTCTGCATCAGATAGTTAAATGCGATAGTTGTATCTTCGTCTGCGAATTTATAGACTTTTTCAAATGCATCCGCTCCGAATAATTGAGTCCAACCATCTTCGATAAGCTCTTTAGCTTTTTCTGCGATTTTCTCGTCGGAAAGTTTTTCAATTTTCTTCCAGTTCTTTGCTAAGCCCTCACGGAACTTATCAAGTTCCTTCACGCCCTTGTCATTTGCAATGTATTCCAGCTGAAATTCTCCGAAATCAATAGGAATGATATTGCTTAATTTCTTAATTACGACCATTGTTTTTCTCCTCTTTTCAAAAATAAAAAGGCGTGAAATATCACGCCTCAGATTATCCTGGTACTACTGTTGATTTCTTAGGTTTACGGGTCCATACGACCTTAAACTTAATACTTTCATTCTCTGACGCTTCACCGTCTCCGATTTCGATACCAGAAAGACGAGCTGGACCTTCATACTGGGTCTTACTGGTCGAGTCAACTTCCTTGTACCAAACCAAAAGCTCATCGCCGACCGCATCCTGTTTCTCCGCAATAAAGTTCTGCGCCTTGTCGTCTGTATCACGAGCACCCTCAAAAGAACGACCTCGTGTTTTTGCGATCACTTGCTCTTCAGGTGTTCCGTCGCCAGAAAAGTCGGTAAAGTCGTCTGTCTTCTCGTTGTTTTCTGGCGACGATTTCTTAATCCCTTTAGCGATCCAGAGATACTCCGCTGCAGTCGGTGGAGTATCTGGAGTTGCTTCTTTGTAAGGACCGATGTAGTGTTTACGTTTTACGTTTTTATTTTTAACCATTATTCATTCCTTTCAATTTCAAGGCTGGCAGTTAAGTCCAGCAAGTAAATGTAAAAGCCTTGCTCGTCTAAATCGTTTAAGTAAGGCTTGTCGACTTTCAGACCTAAAAATTCGTAAGAGCCATTCTTACTTGGCAATTCTAGGTCCATTTTTGACAAGACAGCGTTAATCTGCCACAGTGTATTATTGTTTAATTCCTGATCTCGTGACTTGATAGCAATTTCAAAAGGCAATCTGACTGTTTGAGTTCCAGCCATGTCCTCGTCTACCACTTCTCCGCCAGGTAGCGGATAAAGGACCAATCCCTCTTTTTCGGCTAAATAACCGAGCTTAGACGGAATTTTGTCTTGGATGCCTTTGATATGCTCAAGCAAGACATCTGCAAAATCATTTTTTTGAATCATTTCACTCCCATCGCTTTCGCTCCGACTTCAGCCCAATTCTTAGCATATAGAGCTGAGGCCTTTTTATCCCACCTTGGACCAGTTCCAGGCGTTGGCCGTTGACTCAGCAACTTCTCCTTGTTAGCAAAGAAAAACCTTCTTTGTTTTTCAGAAAAGAATCCTTTTCGCTTCTTGCCATAATAGAGCAATCTAGCGTAAGGCGTCGCATAGACAATCGAATCTTGCCGAACATGTCCACTAGACCGTAGGTCCCCTCTTCGTTTTGGGACGAATCGCTCCATGTCCATCAGCATCTGGTTAGCGATAGCTAACTTCCCTTTTGCGAAATTCTCTGGAGATACTTTTTTCTCAATTCCTGATAGGTCAATCTTAACATTAACACCGCCCATCAAATCACCTCGATTTCATAAGCTAAAAGCTTTTTGGTCAAAGGATGATATTGTGGTATGATGTTTTTCACAACGTAGCTGACGCCGTTCTCTTCAACGATACCACCTATGAAACTCTTGTCGAGCGCCACAGGGCAATATCTGTGATAGACAATCACAGTCGAAGAATTGGACTCGCTACGATGATTGCCTGAGCCAGAATGAGAAAAGGATCTATCGAACTTGCAAGGAGATAATAAAAGGGGTTCAGAGTAAGCCTCTTTCCCCCAATCATCCTCACCAACAGGCTTTTTGATAGTCACTGAATCAGTTAGCATTCGTTTATCTATCATAATCAACCCTCGCTGAGCCAAATCCTGCCATCCTCAGCCAGTTTTCAGCGTCTCTCGATAGATTATGCCTCTCTGCTAAAGAAAGCGAATTTGAGCCATTCTGAGAGCCTGAGCGATAGCTTATAGATGTCCGCCCGACTGACATGCTGGCAATAGATTGCTTGTCCTCTGCCGTCAGGACCCCAGAAGTGTCCAAATAAGCAATCTGAAAGGCTGTAGCTCGTTTAACTGCCTTCTTGCGAGCTGTATTGTCACTATCAAAGCTATTTAGAGAATAGAAATCCCTGGTATAAGCATCGATAGCGAGTTCTGCTCGCTTCAAAAGCTTGTCAAAGTCGCCCTCAACCTCAAATCCGAGCTTATCGAACTCCTCTTTCGTTAAGTAAGTCATCTAATCACCTCCTTAAAAGGTGGATGCCCCCACCTCAAATAGATCTTGCTTAGGCTCTTCAATGAGTTCAAGGCAATCTTCACCAACAACCCCATTAAACAGGCTATTAATTCGATTAGCTTCGTCTTGCTCTAGATCGTACTCTTGACCTTTGTCAAAATGACGGTCAGACTTAGCAAGATATACGTTCAATTTTGCTTTAAACTTGGCCATTTAGCACCTCCAAAAGCTCGTCTTTGGTCTTGTTTGAATAGCCCTCAAACCCTCGCTCTTTCGCAAGAGCTTTCAGCTCTGCTAAAGTCATTTCCGTAAGCGAATGAGTAGCCAAAATCTCTGAGATTTGGCCATCTTCAATCACTTCTTCAAATCCATCAGCTAATAGCTGAGCTTCAAGCAAGCTGCCTTCTTGCACGGTGTAGACTTGATTCCCTTTTTCGTACTTACGCATTTCCTACCTCCTCATTAAGCAGATTTGTGAGAAACATAGACCCCATCTTGTTTTGATTGCAAGACGAAAAGGTCATGATACAAACGGTTTTGATACAAGTATCCGTCACCTTCAGTGTGTTGACCAGGAGCGAACAGATAGATTGAGTTGAATTTAGCCTTGGCAATTACTGCTGGCTTAGCAACGATCAAGAAGTTAATGTTTTTACCATCTGAAGGCTTAACAAAGCCTTCAGTGAAGTCAAACTTAGTCTTGAAGCGTGCATCGTCCCAAACTTCGATAAGCTGAACTCCGTCAAGCGAAGTGACACGAGTATCAATCCCTTGAGGTGACGTAGTAGCGATTGAGCGTGTGAACTCTTTAGAACGTTCCAAGAAATCCATAACCTCGCTAGAAACATACATAACGATGTTTTGAGCGCCATATTTACGAACTGGCAAAAGGGCAGCTTTCAATTTTGTGTAGATGTTCACTTCTGACAGGTCATCTTCAGACTTGAAGTGACTGTTTGTGATAGCTTCTGTAGCAATTTTAGAGAAGCGATAAGCATCGACTTCTGGAGTTGCGTGTTCAGTGATGAATGTGTTAGATACATTAGCAGCTGAAAGCTCTTGGTTCGTTTCGTCAACGTCTGCAGCATCTACAAAGAACTCGACGTCACGGTCAAATCCGAGTGTGTAAACCTTCTTGTCATTTGATACTGTACCAGCGTTGTAGCCTTTAGAGCGAGTATGTGCCTTATATCCTGTTACAGAGATTGTTGGCAACTCGAAAGACTTAGCGCCCAACCAGTTTACTTGTGGAGTTTCCAAAATACTTGTAAGTGCGCCTTGCATCAATTTCTTTTCAAAGGTGCCCTCGTGTTTAGTGATGTAGTTAATTGTCATTGATCATTCTCCTGTTAGTTGTTTAATCCTAGAGCCTTTAAAAAGGCATCTTCTTGATTCGTTCCAGCCGTTGGATTTCCTCCGGCCGAAAATGTCGGCTTCTTCTCCTCAGATTGCTCTGTGCGACCGAACTGAGGATATTTCTGCAATACTTGGCCAATAGCGTCTTCGATAGACACCTCATCGGTCACTAAGCGAGCAGATAGAGTGATGACATCGTCAACAGACTCAGCATTTACTCCCAAAGTCAGAGCTGATAGTTTCGCTTCCAGATTCTTCTTGTCTGACAAAGCAAGTTCTAGCTCTTTCTCTTTAGCAACAAGCGCTTCTGACTGTTTCTCAGCCTCGCTCTTTTGTGAATCTTTCCACTCTTTGAGTTGTTGAAGTCCTTCTTTAGCGCTTTTGACATCCTCAAATCCTAGGCTTTTGAAGATTTTCTCTTGTGCCTTTCTTGACTCCTTAGCGACAAGGCCAGTCACTTCATCTTGAGTGAAAGTCTTGACAGGTTGCTCTTGAGTTTGTGACTCAGTGGTTTCTCCAGTATTGGCTGACTGGTCAGCTTGTGTTTGAATGTCTTCTGCCATTCTTCTGTCCTCCTAAAATTAGGTATTATCTTCCGTTCTTTACCGACTGCGGATAAAGTCAAGCAAAAAACCGCATCGAATTCGACACGGTTTATAGTGGTTTATAGCAATTTATTGCATGAAAAAAGCGCCTAGATTGTTCTAAGCGCTAAGTTTTACTAACTGTTTTACCTGTTCATAGTATGGCGTTAGGAAATTGATAAATCCTTGCTTATCACTTGGGTCATGTTCCTCTAAGAACATCATCAGCTCAAAGTCATTGAGAGCGTCAAACATTTCAGGGTTTTCATTGTCCCAAGCCTCGGCAAAGTCTTCATCTTCTCCGAAAAGGGCGTTAAACTTGAAGGAGAAATCCCAAAAATTATCAATCTGACCATTGACAGCTTGCTCTAGCATGTCTAATACTTGTTGGCTGTATTTCATAATGGTTTAAATCCTTTCAGTTTTTTACGTTTCATCATAGTTACTACAATATCTGTATCAGGCTCAGTGATATAGAGGATACCGTTATAGTATCTTGCAAGTCTGCCATTCTGCTCTGATACATAATTAGGTGGTAGAGAAAAGGCTGTCTTTACCGTTTCATAATTATAAGCAAACGTGCCGTCTTTACGCCTCATACGTTCTATGTAGCGTGCTATTGCATGGTCTCCAAACGTTATGCCAGCATTTTTGAAATTAAAGTAAGCCTCCACTGCCTGCTGTTTCTGCTTGTCAGACAGTTTCTCTTGAATGTCCCCTTTGAAATAATTGACAATCCTATTATCATGCCTCAAGGAGTCTTTTTCAGAGCGACTTAGAGCCCGAAAATCACTATAAGATTTAGGTGCTTTATTTCCTAAATTTTGTAGTATTTCAGAATACTCCTTTTTGGAGCGTTTGTCAATAGTTTTGTATAACTTTTGAACTGCATCATCATTGTAGCGATATCTTTCTCTTTCCTCATCCCGTTTCAGGAATGGGTGCTTATCAACGTAGTCTTTCAAAGCAGCGTTCTGAGTACCTATTTTGCTCTTGTACTTGTCTATCAGTTCTTTATCGCCCAATTTCTCAGCGACGTGAAGTTTTTCCTTGTTAGCCCTGATAGACCGTTCTAGCGCTCTCTGTTTAGCTTCTGCGTTGGCATTTTCTTCTGCTTGCTCTGGCGTAACCTCTGCCACATCCTCGCCCAAATCGGGCTTATAATTGGCTCCTGGAATGAACGGTGTCAGCATGTGACCGCAGTTAATACCCAAACAACCTTCTGGACGGCCGTAGCCGTAGTCTGACAAAGCAAGAATCTTCTCGCCATACTCGGTTCTAGCGTGACCAGTCGTGACTATCTGATGTTGCAAAGGAGCGCACATTTCTCTCGCTGATGCTTTCTTTGAAAAGTAAAAGGTATCAATGCCCAGCTCTTCCGCTGGTCTCGTTCGCATTTCTCGAAAAGTTCGATAGGTTGTCGTCTTGATGACCGTCCGTGCGTAGTTGTCTACCTTCCAGTTACGCCCAGCGCTGTCCTTGAAACCTTGAAAACCTTTCTCTTGCCACTTCATGACCGTGTCAGAGATAGCCTTATCAGCCGTTGACAAGCCTGTGACCACTCTTGCGACAGATTGCTCCACAATACCTTGATAAGCGCCAATAACAGCCTTTGGCAAGGTTGTATTGATGAGATTGTGGAGGTCACCGATAGCTTGATTAGCATAATCAGCAAGAATTTCTTGAATGTGATTGCTATTTCCTGCGGATCCATGGCCTAAATCTTCCATGAGTTGTTGCTTTGTGTCCGTGTAGAGCTTCAAACCCTCATTTTCGACGATATAGCGTAGTTGCTCTTCAGCGACTCCAGAGTATTTAGAGATTAGCTTCAGGTTCTCCTCGTTCAGCATGTGCATCTGTTGCATCTTCTCAAGTTGCCAGATATACGGTTGCTTATCAAGATAGACCGTGCCACGCTCCGTCACACGTTCGACCACGTTATCAAATAAATCCAAGGCTAGCTGATGATAGATGTCTGCGACATTGCTTGCTTGAAGCAGCAGTTGCTCGTCATTGAACTGGATTGGTGGTCTCTTCTTTTTTACCATGGATAGCCTCTTCTATTCCTTCTACCATTTTTTTTGCTAGTATTCTCCGTCCTAGTGAGGGGCTTTCAAGTCCTATAAACGACCTTAGATGTTGAATTAGATTCATTTAATCATTCTCCATAGATATCAATATCCTCTTGTGTTCGCTGACTGTTAGCCGTGTCCATCGTTTCCTGATTGATTGCCTGAATCATCTTCTTAGCGTCAAGCTCTGACATATTGAAAGCCTTTTGAATAGCGTGAGCCTTGCTGACAATGCCACTGGCCAAAGCCTTAGTCCAATAATCAAGCTCATTGTTCTTGTCAGTAAAGACTCCATCGTCGAGATTGATTGCAATCTTCTCCATTTGAGGAATTGGACCGCTATACAATCCATAAAGGCTACCAAGCTCGCAGATTGAAATAATCAACTCTTTCAAGGATTGCTCGACCAAGCTGACAATACTGTTTCTCATTTGGTAAGTATCAGAGTTTTCAGAAACGACCTCGGTCGCAGTCTTCAAGCTCTGACCGTCAAATGTAAACATCCCAGCGGATACACCTAGAAGCATCTCAAATAGACTCAAGCCTTCGTTAATGGTCTTGATGTAATCATCTGCTCTGATTGCAGTAGTCAAGTCTGTGATGCTTCCACCATCCATGTCGCTAGTAGATAAGCGCAAGTAGACATTCTGCTCTGTATCAAACCGCTTGACAAGCTGGGCGTCTCCGTCAATGTTGACCATTCGAGTTTCTGTAAGGTTCTCAGGAACTGCCACTCTGCGTTGGCCCATCTTAACTTCCCACTTGAACTCGTCATAGGTCGTATTAATGAAATCAATCGTGCTCTTGGCATTGTCGAAGATAGACAAGCCTAGAGGTGAATTGATGTCTTTGTTATTCATCCCTGGAGGTTTGAGATAAGAAAAAAGCGGTCTTGTTAGACCGTTTAGTTCAACTTGTTCTTCTAGATCCTCGTAGACTTCAGCTAGAGGCACACGTCCACCTACTTGTTCAGAGCTTTCAGACCTGTATAGCTCGTTTGAAATGATGTATTTCCCATCTTTCGCCCATTCGTGAAACTCAATCAAGGTGTAGTAGATGTTCTTCTGACCTGAAGCTTTAATCGTTTTAGTAACAATAGCAGCGCTTGAAATGTCTTGCGTGTTAGATTGAAGTGGTAAAAAGACTGGCGCTTGAATGAATGACACTCGCACTCGTCCATTATCCACGTAAGGCCTCATAGCAAGACCGCCCAGGGCTAAACAACTCTCAAGATAGCGTTCAAAATTCTTATTGAAGCGGTCATTCTTCAATGTTTCTTGAATGAATGTATTTGCTTCTTTATCGTCCAATTTAATCGAAGCCTGCTCGTTAAAGACCAGACTGGCAATCTTTTTGGCAGCGGTCCGAGCGATTGGCAAATGAGTCGCTTCTCTTTGTTTCTTGATACCGTCCGAATTCGTGTATGTTATCTTCTCGATGTTGCTCTGATAGTATCTTAGGTTCTCGTTGATCCGACGATACTCTGCGCTTGTCACTGCGATTTTAGGATGGTCTGTGATACTTGCTAGACTTTCTGTAGTCATTGCGTACTGTCCTCTCTTCAATAGATTTTTGACAAATTGAATAATGCCCATTTATCGGCTCCTTATTGCTAAAAATTAGCGTAACGCTTATAGAATACGTTCACACTATATCTGAATTCGTCCATTGCGTGGTTATCTTTATCAATCGGTCGGCCGTTATCGTCACGACTGTAAAGACCAATCTCTTTCAAGAAATAGTAATGGTCGTATTCTTCTTCTTGGTGATTGATAAGCAAGAACTGACCTGAAGAGATGATATTCTGGCCACGTTCAATCCCTACCTCGATACCCTTCGCCTTGCTGCTGACATCATGCGCGTTGTTCAAGGCTCCCCTTGTCTGAATCCCTAGCTTATGCAATTCCTCTCGTAAGGATCTACATGCTGGGTCAATCCAGACATCGGTATAGCGCATTTGATACTTGCTCACGCACCACTGAATAAATGCTCGAAGCTCGACTGCATAGGTGGACATAGCCTTGACTTGGCCAGTTTCAGCTCCGCTGTGATAATAATGAGCTACACGATTGAGCCTAAAGAAAGTCTTGTTGTCCTCTCTATGTTTAGTAACGATGTTACAAGACATTGAGGTGGCGTCAGATTGTCCACCATCGCCATTGAAATACATTTCTATAGGTTCGCCTACCAAGTTATCCTTGATGTTCTTTTCAAGGTCAAATAGGCCGTAAATAACGCCCTGAGGCATGACACGCTGACCAAGCACGTCTCTCTTGTAAAGATAAGGATTCTTCTTCAGCGATTGAATAATAGATTGCTTACGCTCTTCTGACAGAATGGGATTGTCATCCATGGTCCAATGCGTCCAGCGTGTATTTTGGACGTCAAAGACATCCTTAATAACTGGATGTTGTGGTGCTGGAGGGTTTAGGTCAGCTAGATGGTATCTGAGCTTAGCAGCCCACGTCCGTCTGAATGCTTCCTGGATAAAATCCATATTCAGCAGGTTAATTTCACAAAAGACTACTGACCCTAAAGACATACCAGTGATAGCACCTACACTGTTGGCTTTACCGCCCCCTTTGTAATAGACACGCTTGGTTCCGTTGGGCGTATCAATTAAGAGGTGGTCTCCGTGCTCATCATGCTTGATTTTACAATTGCCATCGAAGATGTGCATTAGACCTGTGCCGTCACCGTCAATGAATAGACGGTAGGCTTGCTCTTGATTGTATGCAGCTATAAGATGGTTCTCGTCTGGTGACTCAATCAAGTATCTTGCATACCTAAAATGACCAGCGGTTGTCTTACCACTTCGGGGGGTGCCCTCGTTGACCTCAAGCTCATAGTTGAACGGTCTACGAATGATGTTGAGTTGTTTGTTTGAAAAATCAATCTTCAACCTCATCACCACCCTTCACGGCATTCAACAGAGCTTCCATGAGAGTAGTATCGGACTTAGAGTCTTGGTTTCTCTCAATTTTGATCTTGAGCAGTTCAATTTCTTGTCTGATTTTCTCGTCAGTCAATTCATAGTCTTTCCATGCTATGTTATTCATGCCGTCCAAAGCCGAAAGAAAGGCATTTGAATTAGCTTGTCTAATACCTTCATTCTCAATACTTGCTCTGGCCTTGTTCTTCAGCCATTCATACTCATTGAAAGCCTGCTCTCTTGACCACAAGGACATGTTAGAGAACTGTTTTAAAAGCTCGCGATACCTTAGCCTAATCTTAGCCTCTTTAAAAATCCTACTAGCCTTCACATCCACGGCTTCATCGCTCATTTTTTCAGCTTTGTAGGCTTTTCTATACGCTTGTCTTTGAGATAGCCCGGAGATTATCCCTTGGACAAATAGCTCTTGTTTTGGGGTCAATTTATCCACTCACTGGACTACCTCCTTTCGACAAAATAAAAAGCCACTCGTTGAGTGACCGTATGCGGTAAGCGGGTGCCTCCCCCACCAGAGCCTTATATAGCGCTACTTTATCTCTGTCCTACAGGTTAATCAGCCTAAATCTAATTACCGCCCTATACCTCTATCGCGATAGCTATTCGCAGAGACATAATGGAAACAGCAGGATTTGAACCTGCGACCAAACCATCTCGAACCTAGGATTTTCAACGAGATGGAGGAGTCAAACCTTATGTTTCCGAAAATGAGAGGGAAGGACTCGAACCTCCAAGGCCATTACAGCCCCCTGGCATTACAGGTAACCATCTACCAATTCTGAGACCTCTCTTTTCAATTCTTGATACTACCATTCTAGCAGATTTCACGATTCATGCTCACTCACTTTAGCTCACTTTGTCTATGATCGTTTCTTCTAGCTCAGACTCAGCCTGTTTGCGTAATCTGTAATAGGTTGCCTTACTAATTCTCAAATTGTCGCAAATATCCTCAATATAGGTCTTAGTAATGTAAGTCATCCTAAGAATAGACCTACTTTTTGGATTTTTAAGTCTGTTGATCATTCTACCTAATTCAAGTTTCCTGTTAATAACTTCTTTGGTATCCTGTTCTATAGCCTCCTTCATCACGACAAGCTGAGTATAGACGTCGTCAACTTTTCTAGTCTGTCCGCCTTGGACTTTGACGTCAGTCCACTTGGGGCTTGAGAGCAAACCTGCCTCAAGCTCGTTAATTTCGTCTATACGGCTTTGAATGTCCATATCCAGATCCTGCAACTCTTTCAAGAGCTCTTTAGCCTTGTTCACTCTCTGTCTCCTTTTGTGATATAATAGTCTTTGCGAGAACTACTAGCTGAGGCAGAGAGTGCCTTGGCTTTTTTAGTACTGATTAAGAATTTTTACAACTTTAATTAGCGGTAACGGCACTCTGATTTGTTTTTCTTCGTATGAGAAGAACCTAGGAATTTTGAAAGTAATTAGCGTTTCACTTATTCCAGTTTGAACCATTGTGTCAATGCGGTCAACCAACCTACTATCAAAAGCAGTATAACTCAGCATGATAAACCTTGGCATTTCTTTTCTTACAATTCTGATTTTTCCAGTGTAGGGTCTTCTTTTGGGTTTCATTTTTGACCTCCTTAATGAGCTTTAAAGTTATACACTGGCTTCAAGTGATGTTTTATCTCCACTGTTGGCCAGATTGAAGAAATAATCAACTGAGCTGGTTTATATGCTCCAGGGGCTTCATCCAGCGTTTGCAATCCTACTGATGAGGTGTAAACATCTTTCATCTGCTTTTGATAATCTTCTAGTTTGATTGATTTTCTAGCTGCTTTCCGAGAAAGAAGGCGGCCAGCGCCATGAGGGGCTGAGAAATTCCAGTCGGCGTTCCCTTTTCCTACACAAATCAAAGAACCGTCACGCATGTTCAATGGTATGATCAGCAATTCTCCTTCTTGCGCTGATGTAGCGCCCTTTCTGATAATACCATTGACATCATCAATGTTGTTATGAACCGAATCAAAGAGAAAACTGGATTCCCAACCCATTTCTGTTGCAATATTATGGAGCATAACCTGTCTTGACAACGCTGCATATTGGTCGGCCAATCGGATGTCATTCAGATAGTCTTGAAGCAATTCCCCTTCTAGGTATGGGATTTCTGGAAAATTCTGGCTGTTTTTGAAAGACATGATTTCGGACTCAATATCTTTTTCCCTTCCTAGCTCTTTCAAAGAAGAAATGATCTCCTTGATTTTTTTGCTATGGTCAGAATGATATTTCTTGGCAATTCGTTCATGATATCTTGCAATTTCAGCACCAAACGACCTTGAGCCAGAATGGACAGTCAGCCAGTAGTTCCCTTCTTCATCAACCGACAATTCTATGAAGTGGTTTCCTCCTCCAAGAGTTCCAAACCCTTTTTTATGCTGTTCTACTTTCTCTGGGGCAAAAGACAGTGAACTAATAAGGTCATCTATGTTCCTTTGAGGAATTGCGTGCAACCTGTTCCCAGCTGGGACTACCTGATGAACTACTTTATCAAGTTTTTTTAGGTCAATATCCTTTTCGGTGATTTTGACCGACATCATTCCACAACTCAAGTCAACACCTACCACTTGAGGGGCAATCTTCCATTCAGACCTATCATCTGGAAGTTTGATAGTTGTTCCAATAGTTGCCCCTTTGCCAAAATGAGTGTCAGGCATAATTCTGACAGTAGCTCCTTCTGTTATAGCTTCATTGAGCATTAGTTCAATTTGGTTTGATGTGACATCATCAATCAAATTTGTAAAAACTTTGGCTGTTGTGTTTGAACCTTCAATAATTTTCATTTCGCTTCTCCCATCTTAACTTCCTCTTTTCTTCAAATACTCAGGGATCGGGTCACCAACTTTGAGGTTCTCGTACTGTTCTTTGGTAACCAAAAACTTACCATAAGCCTCAGCCGTGACTGTGTACCGCCCCTCTACGATTTCCTTGTCTGTGATTTGCCCTACCATCACACCGCCTGCATTATCGACGGTGTGGATGATGATGGGTTGTTTCTTGGGCAGTGGGTTTAGCGGTGCCACGTTGCCAAGGATCGCGCCTAAAACAAAGGCAAACACGACTAGAGTTATAATAAATAATTTGTCTTTTAATTCGTACATTTCATAACCTCACCTCATCTCCTATTTTTTTATCTTTTAGATTTCCTTTTGCCGATTAGTTCAACTAAACTTCCTACAAGAAATACCAACCCTCCAAAAAGAAAAGAATGTACTAACAGAATTGGTATTAAATAAGGTTTGATTGGAAAAATTGAAAACACCCATGTAAAATACCATTCAATAAGCCCGCAAACAGCAAGGAAAACGACTGCAACTGTTGATAACATCAATGTTACTGCTCCAATACCTTTTAGAAAGTCACTCATCTTTCACCTCCTCGATCTTGATTCCTGGACAATCGAATACCCAGCCGAAATCATACGAAACCACTTCCTTTTTCGTGAGTTTATAGCACTTTTCTGAAAAATTAGTGCATTTTGTAAAAAGGAGCACTACGGGAGAAAAATGTCCGTATTTATCTGCTAAGTCAGCATTTTGATTGATGAGATATAAGTCCCCGTCGTTTCGGTTTAGAAGTGTAATTTTGTATTTTTTCTCTTTCTCGACCTCGTAGCCGAATTGATGCATATTTACAAGGATTTGGATTGCTTTAGTGTTTATGTCATCAAACCAATCCTTAAAATCATTTTTTGCCTTTTGTTCAAACCTATATACATAATCAAAAATATTAAATTCTAGGGCGTATTTGTGTTTTTCGTACCAATCTGCAACAAATTGCGGTACTACTGGTTTCTGTGGTTCGTCTAGTTGTTTCACTAGTTCCAAAAGCCCTTTTCTGCTTATGTCAATTTTATCGACAATAGGACCCTCTTTGTAAGGCAAATCCTCGATATGTTTAATTAATTCTTGTTTCTTCATTCTTCCTGCTCCTTTAACTTATCTTGTGGCTTTCCAGGTCTCCGAATTCTTGGCCATGGTTTACGAAGTATGAACCAATCAGGATAGCATCTGCTTCGTCATCTTTGACGTTCAGACAAAAACCATCGGCCACTTTAGCAACTGCCTGCAGCTTCATTGATTTCTTGCTACGGTCTTTGTAGCTGAACTTCCAATACTTGCGCCAAGTCGAAACATTCACAAAATACACGTTGTCAGCAATTAACCGTCCAAGAATAATGCCCGTCACAATTCCTATGCTAATCATAGACTGTTGATTCGGCCCCATGACTGAGTTCTTCTCGACTACAATCGACTCAAACGGACCTTCATAATGTTGCAAGGCTCTTAATTGAATGGTTCTTAATTCTCCAGCCATGAAACGTCCACGTTCAAAGAATGACTTGCTTTTATGTTTTAAGACACCACTCTCGACAAGGATAGAACCTTCAAATAAGGCCCATCCTGTCGCAGTGGTTGAAATGTCTAACGATAAGGTCAGATTTTTCATTGTAGTTCTCCCTTAATACCACAAATGTCAAAGAGATTGCGCTTGTTATCTTCAACGAATTCAAAGAACTTCTGAAGCTCGGCCAAGTGGCGCTTTTCTCTTTTGATCCCAAGGCTCGTATGATACTCTGTCGGAACTTTCGGTGTTGCCTTAATATCTAGCCAATAGAGAGGCTCAAACACGTCGCCACTTGCATCAAGAGAGGTATCTGCGTCCGCATTTCTAAAATGCATCTGCATATCATATTCAATTTTGTTTGTAATCGTGATGGTCTTGTCCACGATTTCAAGTGTAATGGTTGTTCCTGGTGTGTCGATTTTGTTTTGCATTTGTTTTTCTCCTTTATGCGTGTTTTGTATTTTTGTTGATTTCTAACAGCCATTTATCTGCAGCTTGCTGGATTTCTTCTGGAGCTGATAAATTATGTTTTCCCCTAATTTGAACGATTCGGCCATCCTTGTATTCCAAAGTAAAGAACGGTTTGTCTGGTTCATCTTTTGACCTAACGAATATGATTGTTGTTTTGCCGTTTGCATGATCTTGAGTGTATCTAGCGCTGCCGACACAATGTGACAGTGCCTTCCCTTCCAAAATCAATTCTCCGGAATTGTAGGCTGGTTTAAAGAGATACTGGCCTACCACTTTCTCGTATTTGGCCAAAGATTTCTGGCGCTTCTCGAACTTGCGCTGTTCAATCTCGCTCTTGTGCTGAATAAGCAATTTAACTGCATTGTCATGCGCTTTGACCAAATCTTTTGGCATGATGAGATTGTCAGTATCGATAGAAACATTGAGCTCGTTCAACATGCTGATATAGTCTACATAGTAATCAAAATTAACTTTGTTTTTTAAGAACCAATTCTGGAACCTGTTCATTTTGGCAGCTTTTGGGATTTTGTTGATATCTTGATAAGTCAGGACTTTTTCAATCCCAGGAGCAAGCGTACCACCTCGTGATTTGATGCGACGTTCTAGCTCGTAATCTCTGAAGGATCTATCCGTGTTTTTAAAAAATCGCTTATTTTCATGAAGCCATTTCTTTGTTACGACACGACAATCAACCGCTTTTCTCACATGCCATCCGTCATATTCAGTAACATCATAAGCAAGGTCTGTAGCCATTCTCCAGGCATTTATTTTCTGCAGGAACTCGATTTCGGAACGGTATTTATACATGTGTGGCAAATGGTAGTAGCGTAATCCAGAAGGAAATTCTAAATACTTCAATTCAGAAATCTCTCGAATCTTCTTCTCCCAATTGTTTTCAAAAAATACTGTTCCTGAGTAAGCCCCTTGGCCTGAGAAGTTAGGAGTCAGACCAGGAGCGTAGACTCCGCATCTTTCGGTCAGTTGTATGACTTGGTTGTCGCTCATCTGCTCAAAGTTTGTTAGCTGCATCCTGATAGATTGCTTGCCATTCGTATATCGCGACCAGAATCCGTACGATTGAATTTCAATTCGTTTGCACGTCACAAGCACAATTGCAAAACTGTAGAATTTATCGTAAAAGTCTAATCTGCTCGACTTTGTCAGACGTTTTTCGATGACCCTGCAGCCTGTCCGGTCGCTCTGAATCGTTTGAGATTTGTTAGACCATTTGATGGTCGGGATCTGCGAATAGCACCAGTCGAAGAATTTTTGGGGCGGTTTCAAACGTCCATCAATAATTTTTTGATTTTTTATCATGCTAATTCTCCGAATAAATCGAGCTGACCGTCAATAACATTTTTCTGTTTTTTGACTTTTTTAGATTTTGGTTTTTCAGGTTGTTGGCCTACTACTACAGTCGCATGGATAGCCTCGACCTTTTTAGTTTTGCCAGTAAAATACTTATAGACCCAGCCAAATACAGTAGAGTCGTCTACCATCGCACAAGATCCCGACTTATAGCTTTTAGCTTGATTTGCACAATATTTCAAAGCTTCTTTGATGGATTTCTTGTCGGCCAAAACCCCTTCAAAGAGTTTCTCGTCTTCTTGATCACAAATCCAATTGTGGATAGCGTCCTCAGCTGGTCCATGGTCCTTCTTCATTTCCTCTAGTAACTTGGCCAGAGCTTTTTCTTTGATTTCATTCATTTCATTTCAAAAAATGCGACTGCCTTTGTGATAATTGGCTAAATACGGGCAGTCGCTCGTCCAAGGTCACATAACCTTTACTGACGTTTTCTAGTTCGCAGTTTTACAAGAATACACGGCTTGTTTATTTTTGAATTGTTTCCATTTTGGAAATAGTTGGTTTTGGGTTATTTTGATTTTTCAACAGCAAACATATCCTCGAATTCATCTGTCTGCTCTTTGAACTTCATCGGGCTGTCCCCTCTGAAATAAAATCCATTGTCATCCAATTCGCCTTTGACTCCCGTCGCCCAAGACAAGAAAATTGAGCCTTGGCAGTCAGGACAATTCATGAATGTAAAGTAAGATGGGACTTTCCACCGCTTCGCACATCCACAAAACGGGCATTGCAAATCAACATCTACCTTCTCGCTTGGTTTCTGCGAAATCGCTGTGCTTCCGCTAAATTTTGCAGATAACTTGTCCTTCGCTGCTTTGATATTGACAGGATCAATTTCAGCTAACTTCTCAGCATCAATTTTTAAAACGGCCCCTGCATTCTCGGGCTCTTTCTGACTTAAATCCTCAAGAATTTCGTCAGACCCTGTGATCATCTGATAGGCTTTGAATAAGGTTTGATAATCAAGTTCCTGCGCTCGTTCAAAACTCAATTTTACGTCATCTTGTTCAATATAGATTTTCATTCTTTCCTCGCTTTTTCTAAAAGATTACTACCCATTTTTCGGTAATATGATGGGTTCTTGCATATTCTTTCACAGCCATTTCTTCGGCTTGGGTTCGACTATATGCCAAAACATGATAGAAAGCCTGTGTCTGTCTATTGACACCCCAGTTACACCTAATCTCATAGAATTTCAACTCTTTATTGCTAGACCAAAAGTGGGATGACCGCTTGCCTAGCTTGTATGTTTCTCTATCGACTCTCATAATTTGGGGATCAGTCATCAGACCACCTCCACACGTTGACTCAGCGCTTTCGTTTTGCAGTATTCGCAATGACCGCACGGCTTCGCCTTCTCTTCGCCTCGCTTGACCTTATCAAGATGCTGAATCAGCATAGACAGCTCAGTCAGCTCATAGTCGAGTTTTTCCTGCGATTGGAAAACAATCGCCCGGGTATCAGGCGTCGACTCTTTCGTCACTGCGTAAATAATAGGGGTGAACTCTTTGCCGTACTGATTTTCCAGCATCTTCTTGTAAGCAGCCATTTGAAGGACATATCCCCAAGCCTCGAACCAGCGGACTTGAATATTTCGTCCGCTTGCTTCATCCTGAACCCAGACCATACTATCAATGTCAGATTTCGTGGTCTTAATATCCACGAAATACCCTTTTTCAACATTGAGGCAGTCAATCTTACCTTTGAATTCCACTCCTTCGATTTCGCCTGTGACAGCAACCTCTTTCTGACCGACATAAAACTCCATAAATTGCTTGTCGGCCTCCAGTCGCTCAATCATGCGCTGGCCGACCAAGAAGTCAGATTTTAACTGACCTTTGGTCTTTCCGGCTTTTGAAATCATGGCATCTGCGTTTTCATCCATAAATTTCTTATGTACTTCTGGACTTTCAAAATAGCTGTGGACCATGTTCCCGACCAAGAGAGCTGTGTTGTCTCTCTGGTCTTCCCATTCTCCTTCCAGCTCCGCTAACGCCCGTGCTTCGCACTCTCTAAATCGCTTATATTGCGAGATAGACCAGTAGCGACGTGCTGAAGCTGCTGAATAGTAGTCTTTACCAAGTAAATCCATTGTCATTCCATTTCCACCCTTTCAGCCTTGCTTGCCATTTCAGGCATTACTCGGACAATAATCCCTAACTCTTGAGAAATAGCCTTGAATTGCTCTTTGACTTGACGCATATTTTTTTCAGGGAAAATAATTTCCATATTTTGGTATCGATAACCATATTTTTTAGCCACATCATCAGAAGCCATATTTTGCGATTTTTGGCCTACTCCTTGTTCGTGGGCACTATTACCCTCCGAACTCGTTTCAGGCTCAAATTCTGGCTGATTCTGAGTGTTTCGTTCTGCTTCCGCTTGAGCTTGTCTCATTTCAGTCGCGTCTGCGTGTAGGATATTGATAACATCCAAAACGGACTTGCCTTCCTTGAGCATGTCAGCGTATTTTTGAGGAGCTAGATCATTATCCTCTGCAATGGCTGTCATTTCCTCGATACGCTTTTTAAGCTCTTCCTCCGCCTTGGCTTTATCAGCTAGGTCTTTATCGTCTAAAATGGCCTGCAGGATATCCTCCAGCTTGGCGCCTCCTTCATAAAGTCGGATATAGACAACTGGGCCGAAGCCTGCCTTGGCAGCTGCTTCTGTTATCTGGATAAGTCCAGCTTCACGTTGTTGTTTCTTTTCTGCTTCTTCTGCGACCAAATCAGCGATCATTTTAGAGGTCGCTTGATTGATTCGCACATTGTCAGCCATGAAACACTTTTTCTTGCTAAAATCGTCAAAGTAAATAGCAAACAGCTTGATATCGAGATCAACTCCGCTATCTGCGATTGCAGATTCAAAAGCTTCTCTGACTGTTTCCTTGCGAGCTTCTGTCGCTCTCTCTTCAAATTCTTTAATCTGATCTTTGATGTTCGTCTGCAAAGTTTTGATAGGGTCCAGTACAGCATTAACCCATGCTTTCACTTCGTCCAACGGATTAGAGTAGTCTTTCAGTTGGTTTTTGAGTTCTTGTTCAATCTGACGTTGCACTCGTCCCAATTCATCTTTAACCTTGGTATCATCTGACAAGGTTTCTTCTGTCACGATATAGCCAGCGTATTTCTTTTGATAAGCTGCTAAAGCTTGTTCCAAAACCTCCTTTCCTTGGATTTCGATTTCAGCCGCTTTCAGGACGAAGCCGACTTCTAAATCTGTTACTGGAACGAGTTCTAGGCTATCTGTTACATCTTTCAATTCTTCAGTCATTCTAGAAATCCTCCCCTTCTAGCATGTCCATTTGGCCGGTTTCTGGCTCTTGGTCGATTACTTCGCCCGTTTCTTGGTCAAAATCTGGGATCTCATCTGCTGGGTATTTTGTATCTGTGGTTGTCAACTCCTGGTTGATAACCTCTTTTTTTGGTTCTTCAGTCACTTCTTCAGAAGCTCCAAGAATGCCGGCCAATGTTTCAGTCTCTTCTCTCACTGGTTCGGCTTCTTTCATTTGACGATCATTGTCATACTCGTCAGCAATTGTGTTATTGATTGCTCCAGCGAACAAGTCACTGTCATTGCTTGTGTTGATAAACATTTTAGCAGCACGATTGATAACCGTTCTCATAGCCATTTGGTCAGGAAAGTCGATTTGGACATTTTTCGTTTTCGCCTTAGACCATGACTTGTCAATTTGTTTTTTAGTCATGACTTCAAAGAACTCTTCTCCATCCGTTCGAGTGATGATGCAATAAGCAGCAATTATTGGATTATCTGCGTTCTGCCAATCCGTCTCATGTTTGACTAACTTCTTACGCCCGTTTTCAACTGATACCTCTAGCGTATCCCCTTCGTAGACAACATTAGCAGTAACGTCTTTCACCTCTTGCAAATCTTTAGTAACTTTAATGGTCCCAAAATAAGACATTCTCAATTGGACGTCAGAGCCATATTTGATAAAGTAACATTGCTTTTTAGCCGGGCTTAGTCCTTGGGTTACCATTTCTAATAACGCGTTATAAACGCTGTCTTGAGTGCATTGCTGGAGCAAATTCCCACTGTTGGAGTTTTTTAGAGCATAATATGCTGAACTGAGTGCATTGCTAACGCTATAATTCGGTGCAATCAGGAGCCCTTCCCCCTTCATCGCTTCGATTCGTGTTGCAACATTTGATGTAACTTGCTTCTGTGTTAGTTCGTTTGTCATTTCTTTCTTCCTTTCGTTCTCTTTAAATTCCAATTTTCACGCTTCAAGCGTCTGTTTGCGCTCTTCGTTCAGGTCATTCATAAGCTCTACCGCGACCACTCTCCAGTCAAGGCTCACTTCATGGATGATGCCCTCAAGACCGAGTTTTAATTTGGTAAGTAATTTCATTAAGCTACACCCTCCTCATTAGACTGCTTGTTCATGCCTAAAATAATGTCATAGTACGAATGACCGGCAGGGATGACATATCCTGTCAGATCGTCAACTTGAGAACCATCTGCCATAATGTTTACAATTCTTGGTTTCCATTGCTCTTTTTTTCTCTTCATGTTATAATTTCCTTGAATAATTTTCTTGAGCGCCTGATTGCCGTCAGGTGCTTTTTTGTGTTATCTTAGTTCATCTATGCTAATCTCTAACGCATCAGCGATTTTGCATACATTCGACCAAGATTTGATGAAAGCGGAGAACTTACTCTGCTTTTTTTAAAATTTTCAAAATTATTGAAATCCCGTTAAATAATCCAGCTAGATACCCACGCCCATAATCTGTCGATAAGAATTCCAATAATTCTACTGTTTCTTCTTCGCTCATTTTCTATTCACTTTCTCCTTTCCAATTTTCCTAAAGTCCTAAATTAGAAATTTTAAATTTCTCTCTTTTATTTATTAAGAGAAGTAGGACTTGTTGTTAGTTAATATTTATTGTTATTTAATACTTGTTGTTAGTTAATATTTGTTAGTGTAAAAAAATTTACATGCATTATTTTTACATGCATTATTTTTACATGTATTATTTTTACATGTATTATTTTTACACCTGAAAACCTTGTGACCTCAACTCAGCAAAAAGTCTCTCTTGCATTATTTGAAAACTAAATTCTGATATTTTTCTATCAGAGAAAAATCTAAAGATTCGCGAACCAGTCCCGCGCCCAAAAGATACCTTAATTTCTCGCAAATAGCCCGCTTGTTTCAATTTTTCAAAGTGCTTTAAAACAGTTCGATAATTCAAGCCTGCTCGTTTTGCTATCTCTTCAGGGTAGACTTGCCAGGTAGATATATTGCTCAAAACAATCATCAGTACTCCTATTTCAGCTGCTCCAAGCGCAGGATCGTTGATAAAATCATTACTAACAGCAGTATAGTCGTTAGTTGGATTCCTGAAAGATGAAATCCACTTTTAAGTTATAAAGTTTTTTCTTATCCATGCGAGCTCCTTTCTCCTTTTATTTTTTGCTCCTCTACTCCATCAAATCGATTGTGAACGAATTTTCGTTCACTTGGTGAAAAAATTAAGCAGTATCACCTGCTGGAGTGAAAAGGTATTTTAGCTCGTACTCTGGAAAAAATTTCTCCTGAACTAACATAGCTTCTTGAAAAGTGAAAGGGTACTTCCCTTTTAGCTTGTCGCTAACAGTTTGTGATCTTACACAAAGATAGTCAGCGATATCTACAATAGAAATGCCCTTTTCCTTTCGTGCCTCGTCAATATTCAACATACGCAACTCCTTTCTAAACGAATTTTCGTTTATTAAATTTTAAAATTAAGCTCGTTGATGAGCTTGATTATATAATAAACTTTTTTTCGTTCATTGTCAACAAAAAAACGGCAAATTTTTAATTTTGTTTTTCTTTACAAACGAAATTTCGTGTGATATAATAAAAAAAAGGAGAAATAGCTATGACAGAACAGGAACTAAGAGAGCTCATAGAGCTGAAATACGGGAGCGTTCGGCAGATGGCATTAAAAGTCAACATGCCAGCTTCTACCATAAATTCCATTCTCAATAGAGGGATTTTAAAATCCAATGTTGATAATATTTTTAAAATCTGCTCAGCGCTTGGGATTCGCCCTGAAACATTAGCTGACGGAGTTGATTTTCATAAACTAGAGACTGAAGCACCCGAAATCCTAACCATCTACAACCAATTAGAAGAACCTAGACAAGAGAAAGTCCTCGACTTTGCCAATGCTCAACTTGATGAGCAGGAAAGCTCTAAGGTTGCTTCTATCTTCGAGAAGGTAAGCAATGAAGATTATATCATTGACTACGTCGAGGGACTGGTTGCTGCAGGTCATGGAACATTTCAAGAAGATAATCTGCATATGGAAGTGAGACTCAGGGCTGAAGATGTACCAGAGGAATACGATACTATCGCTAAGGTTGCTGGTGATAGCATGGAGCCACTCATAGAAGATAATGACTTATTATTTATCAGAGTAGCTAGTCAAATTGATGTCAACTCAATCGGCATCTTCCAAGTGAATGGCAAGAACTTTGTCAAAAAGCTAAAAAGAGACTATGACGGTTCCTGGTACTTGCAAAGTCTGAATAGTGGATACGAAGAAATCCACTTGTCAGAAAACGACGACATCCGAACAATCGGTGAAGTCGTAGATATTTATAAAGTTTAAAAAATTTAGCACAATTAAGAAAGGAATATATAATAATGGCTAAATATGTAAGACGTTGTCCAAAATGTGGCAGTGATCAAATTGAATACATGATGCAGGACCGTAAAGGTTTCAATGGTTGTGTTGGGTGCATCGGCTGGATGATTGCCTGGCCGTTTGTCCTCCTCGGCCTAGTTGGTAAAAAAGGGAAACACAACTGGCACTGTCGAAACTGTGGCTGTGTCTTTAAGTCCAAGAAATAAAAAAAGCCCCACGCTCTCAAACTTTGGCGAGTCTGAGCGTGAGGCATGTAGCAGGAAAAGATTGTCATGGAGATAACCTCGCATGATGTCTTTTCTTGTACCCATTTTATCATTTTTTAGGAAATTTTGAAAGAGGTACTATAATGAAAACTACAAATAAAGTAGCTATATATGTCAGGGTATCCACTACCTCGCAAGTTGAGGAGGGGTACTCTATCGATGAGCAAAAAGCTAAGCTCTCTAGCTACTGCGATATTAAAGACTGGAATGTATACAAGATATATACTGATGGTGGTTTCTCAGGAGCAAATACTGACAGACCAGCGCTAGAGGGACTTATCAAAGATGCTAAAAAAAGAAAATTTGACACAGTTCTAGTCTATAAGCTGGACCGTCTTAGCCGTAGTCAGAAAGATACGCTTTACCTGATTGAGGATATTTTCATAAAGAATAATATAGCCTTTCTAAGCTTACAAGAAAACTTTGACACCTCTACCCCTTTTGGAAAGGCTATGATTGGGCTCTTGAGCGTCTTTGCTCAGCTAGAAAGGGAGCAAATTAAGGAACGCATGCAACTTGGGAAAATAGGACGTGCCAAGGCTGGGAAATCCATGATGTGGGCTAAAACATCCTATGGATACGACTACCACAGAGAGACAGGAACTATCACTATCAATCCAGCTCAGGCTCTGGCTGTTAAGTTTATCTTTGAGAGTTATCTGAGAGGGAGATCCATTACAAAATTAAGAGATGACCTAAACGAGAAATTTCCCAAAGAAATTGATTGGAGTTATAGAACTGTCAGAGCAATCTTAGACAACCCTGTCTATTGTGGTTTCAATCAGTTCAAGGGAGAGATTTATCCAGGTAATCATGAGCCGATAATTACAGAGGAAGTTTATAACAAGACCAAGGAGGAACTGAGGATCAGGCAAAGGACAGCAGCAGAGAACGTCAACCCTAGGCCATTCCAAGCAAAATACATACTATCAGGCATTGGCCAATGTGGATATTGTGGCGCACCTTTAAAAATTATTTTAGGAGTAAAGCGAAAAGATGGGAGCAGGTTTAAAAAATACGAATGTCATCAAAGACACCCAAGAACACTGAGAGGCATCACTACCTACAATGATAACAAAAAATGTGACTCAGGATTTTATTACAAAGATGACCTTGAGGCTTATGTACTGACAGAAATCAGCAAGCTACAAGATGACGCTGGTTACCTGGATAAAATATTTTCAGAGGACAGTGCTGAAACCATCGACCGTGAGAGCTACAAGAGACAAATAGAGGAGCTGTCAAAGAAATTGAGCAGACTTAACGATCTATACATAGATGATCGCATTACTCTTGAGGAGTTACAGAACAAGTCAGCCGAATTTATAAGCATGAGGGCGACTCTTGAGACTGAACTAGAAAACGATCCAGCTCTTGGAAAAGACAAAAGAAAGGCTGATATGAGGGAGCTGCTAAACGCTGAGAAAGTCTTTTCAATGGACTACGAAAGTCAAAAGGTTCTTGTTAGAGGGCTTATAAACAAGGTTAGGGTAACAGCTGAGGACATTGTCATCAAGTGGAAAATATAAATAATTTTAGTAACCTACATTTCTACCAAAGTGAAAGCTTTAACCTTGGCTTTTTTTAAATTTGTCATGAGTTTTTTCATTTTAAAAATTTACCTCCATATTTTGATACATGGGCATGAGCATTGCCGCATAAAGTAAAACGATAATCAGAGCCACAAAGATAAAAACCAGTGGCTGTACTAAGTTCATGGTGCGGTTGACTCGGGTAAAAAAGGCTTCCCAAGTTTTCTCAGCATAGATTTCCAACTCACTTCCCAGCTTGGACTTGACTTCCCCATACTCTATGATGAGACTCAACTCCTTTTTAAAGAAAGGATAGGTCGCTATGGTTTGAGAAAATTCGCGGCCATTTTGCAGGGCTTTAGCCAGATCTTGACCGATTTCTTTAAAGAGCTGGGAGCCTTGTTCCTGCATGATCTGAAAAATCTGCATCAGCTCCATCCCCTGTGAAATCATATTGCCCCATTCACGCGCGTAATAGGCTGTCAGATAGGTCTGGACAAAGATTCCTAGAAAGGGAATCCGCGCTAACATCGAGAAGACCCGCATCTTGGAACTTCTTTTGTAAAAAGTGAGGGCTAAAAGTAAAGATAGAGAGCAAACCAACACTAGTCCCAAAAAAATTTGTGGCAGATTGCCGATGATTTGAGTGGCGATATTGCTACTGTCCAGTTGAGGCAGCAAATAGTTCCTCAACCCCAGCATGATTAGCAGGAGAAATCCCAGCAAAATCAGGGGATAGGTCGCCACTTCGATTAATTTTTTCTTGACCTTGGCTAGATTGTCCAGATATTCTTCTATCTTTCCCAAACTCAGATGGAGATTCCCATGAACTTCAGCTAGGGATAACTGAGTGACAATGGCACTTGAAAAGCCCAAACTTTCCATCATTTCTGAGAAGGATTTCCCCTGAGACAAACCTTGGTGCATCTGGGCCACATGGTCCTTTTCCAGCAGGGCACTTCTGCCCAAGAAAGAAATAATTTCCACCAAATGAAAGCCACTGGAAAAGAGGTTGTTAAACAGGGTGATAATTTTCTTCTGCTTAGCTGTAGCTAATTTTTTCCGTTTCAGCCTGAAGACTTGTGATATGTCCATCTTTAAGAAGCTGGTCAATCTGGTCATTCCAGCTAGTTGGCTGGTGTTCTTGATAGTCTTGGTTTGCAAAGTCAACGATTCCTCCTCCCCCAATTAATCTCTGGTAGCAGACTCCTTGCAGAACAACTGCTAATTCCTCCTCCGTCACACCCAACTCCAGAAGGCGTTCATAAACACCTCGGATACTCTTGGCATGAATGGTTGAAAAGACCGTCGCACCTGTCAAACTGGCTCTGACAACCGCACGCGCCGTTTCACTATCCCGAATTTCACCAATAATCAAGAGGTCCGGACGATGCCGGAGAGACAGTTTGATCAGATTTTCATAGGTCAAGCCAATCGCCTCATTCAACTGCAACTGGAGCATGTCTTCCTGCTTAATCTCAACAGGATCTTCAATGGACATGACCTGCTGCCCCTTAAAAAGTGACTTGGCCAATTCGTGCATCAAGGTCGTCTTGCCACTTCCGACTGGGCCAGCAAAGAGATAGAGCCCCCGTTGCCTGTACTGCTCGCCCAGTTCGTTCATATCCTGAAACCAGAAATGCAGGTCCTGCTCTTCGTCGTGCAACAAACGAATAACCAAACTCTCATGTCCCCGATAATCTCCTACGGTGGACAAACGCAGAGAAGACACCTTCTCCCCATGCTGATAGTCGCAAGATCCCAGCTGACTACGTCTCTTCTCCCCTACATTCATACCCGCCACAAACTTGAAATGACTAATCACTGCAGCTAAAATATCAAACTCATAGGAGTCAACTAGACACCGTTCATCTCCAACCCGCATGTGAAGTTCGTAGGACTTTTCCTTGGGGATAAAATAGATATCCTGGGCCTTCTTTTCTTTCGCAGTAGCAATAATTTTCTGTGCAATTTCTTGTACCATACCGCCCTCCTTATCTAACTATTCGCAAAAAAATAAAAAAAGCAACTTAAAAAGTTACTTTTTTATCTCCATTTCATACGGCAAGAACGGTGTTTTTCTTGACCTGTTTGTTTTTCGTAGCCTGGACGTAGCTTTTCATCGGGGATGACTTGCTCATCCTGTAAAAGTGCCAAAGAATGGTACTGCTGCAAATACTCATCACACTCATCACACCAGCGTTTATCAGCAGGATCCCAAAAGATAGTCATCAAATCACTCCGACTCTTATAAAGAGGATTCTTCTTTTCCAGCTCAAACCAGCATGATTTATAATATTTTAGAGCATCATAATACTTGTCAAAAGATTGACTCATGATGACATCTTCTTCCCAACCTTCTATGAACCACCACGGTTCAAAATCCCCATACATTTCTATAACACGACACATTCTTACTACTTCCTTTGTATCGTATATTATATCTAATTTTTTATTACAAGAAAAGGATTTTGCTTGCCTTTCCCTTTAGGAAGACTTCTTTAAATACCTTTTCAGCCTATCATAAAAATAGGAGTCCTTTATTGACCCCTATTTTTATCTTTTTAGGCTTGATAACGTTTCACACCATCTAGGTAGGTTGCTACCAATTCCAAATCTTTATCTAGTACGATAAAGTCGGCATCGTAACCTTCACGGATTTGACCACAGACATCATCGATGTGAACAGATTTTGCTGGGTTGAGGCTGGCCATCATGACTGCTTCATGTGGATTTGCAATTCCCCATTCGACCACATTTTTCAAACCATCTTTGAGTTTGAGGATAGAACCTGCCAAATTTCCTGTCGATTTGAGGCGAGCAGTTCCATTAGCAACTACTACCGGGAATTCTCCCAACATGTAGTCGCCGTCTTCCAATCCACCCGCTGTCATACAGTCTGTGATAAGGGCGATATTTTCTGTTCCCTTTTGTTTGAGCAAAATATCACAGGCCTTTGGATCTACGTGATGACCGTCACAAATCAATTCTGCATAAGTATGTGGCAATTCATACATGGCTCCCACCATACCGAGCTCACGGTGAGTCAACCCACGCATTCCATTGTAGGCATGTACCCAAACACTTGCTCCAGCATCGACTGCTTTTTTAGCTTCATCAAAAGTCGCATTGGAGTGCCCAAGAGCAACAGTCACTCCTTCACCCGTAATTGTACGAACAAATTCTTCTACACCTTCACGTTCTGGCGCAAGGGCGATTTTATTGAGCAAACCATTGGCAGCTTTTTGCCAAGCACGAAACTCATCCATGCGGGGGTCTTTCATATAGGCAGGGTTTTGAGCTCCCTTGTATTTCTCTGTGAAATATGGCCCTTCAAAATAGATCCCACGAATCTTGGCGCCACTTGCTTCCTGGTAACGAGCACCGATATTTTCAGTTACCGCAAGCAACTGCTCGTAAGAGGAAGTCAACGTCGTTGGCAAGAAGCTGGTAACACCCGTGCTAAGCAATCCTTCACTCATGGTATGAAGGGTTCCTTCGATGTTATTGTCCATGACATCGACACCACCAAATCCATGAATATGGGTATCCACAAGTCCTGGGGCAATGCTATAACCGGTATAGTCAATCACCTCAGCTCCTTCAGGAATCTGTTCTACATGTTTGCCAAACTTGCCATCCACAAGTTCCAAGTAACCGCCACGACGAACTCCGTGTGGGTAGAAAAACTGATCCGCTTTAATATAATTAGGCATAATGATAACCTCCTTGATAGATTGATTCTAGAATTTATTATGTCAATTACATTATAAACCTTTCTTTTTCATTTGTAAATGGTATAGACCTATTTTCTAGAGATATTTTAAAAGAGCTGGATATCTCCAACTCTTTGATTTTATTTTGATTTCACAGGTAGTTCTTGAGCGGCCTTAACAGCAGCTGCAATCGTTTCTGCGTAAAGTTTAGCACCTTCTTCAATCATGTTGCTATCATTCCCAAAGTGGACTTGGTCGGTTCCAGCCCAGATTTCAGGGTGTTCCTTAGCGACCTTATTCCAGTCAGCGATGCTCACGTAAGGATTCTTTTCAGCTAATTCCCGCGCATAAGCCGCATACTGCTCCACTGATGTGTAAGTGTCCTTACTCTTATCTCCCTCATAAGGTGTCACCAGTATCAGATGGTGTCCTTTCGGTAGATTGTTCACGATGCTGTCCAAGTCATTCTTATAGCCTTCAGGATTATTGACTCCCGTTGCAATGACAACAGTTTTTAGCAGCGCCTTGTTCTGACTGTTATTGAGCATAATGTCATTGGCTTGCTTGGTCGTTCGACTAACCTGAGCATTGATATTTGCTTCAGGAAGTGCCTCTTGTAAGGCTGTATTGGCACGCAAGGCTACCGAATCTCCTATCAGGCTTGTTCCATCAGAAATTCCCAGGCGACTCAGTTCAGCTTGTTCAGCAAGAGTCTTTGTTTGTCCTATATTGGTCTGGGCTTGTTTGAAACCATTGACCATCAAGTCTGTCTCAAAAGCTCCAACTTGAGGAGCCACAGCTATGATAATCAAGCTAATCAAGGTAAGAATGCCAGCACCAGTAGCACTAATTGGTTTAATATGGGGCAATCGACTAATCTTCCGTATTAAAGGATTGGATTTACCGGCAATCAATGGCTCAATAATATAGAAGGATAGGATAGCAAAGAAATAAGAAAAGATAATTGTCAGAATAACAGCAGGCAGATTACTCATCAACTGAGAAAAGATAATATAAAAAGGCCAGTGGAAGAGATAAACCGCGTAGCTGGTATCCGCTAAAAATGTAATGATCCGAGGTTCTTGTATCTCAGGCGTTTTCTCATGCAAGACACGCGCAGCAAAAATCATGGTCACTGCCGCTAAACTTGCTAGCAAGAAGCCAAATAAGTACGCAAACAGGTAGGTGAACTTGACAAAGAAAGTCAAGAGCACTAACACCAAAAGCCCAGCAATAAACACCAGTAGATTTTGACGAAGGTCCCACATCCGGTCAAATTGCTTGACTAAATCGCTCGTCTGACGAACCCCCACAACTGTCGCCAAAATGCTTCCTAAAAAGAAGGGATAGACATGGGTCAAACTTGAAAAGTAGACAGATGAATAGGAACTCGCCATTAGACTACCAATAAACATGGAGAAAAAGCTAATGATGAAAGCTCCAGCAGAAAGAAGAAAGACCATCCCTCTCAATTGACTACTAGATTTTGAACGTTTCGATAAGAACCAAACCGCTAAGCCCCAAAGGATATAGTAGTGAACCTCAACAGCTAGGCTCCAGTTGTGAACAAAGAGATGCGGAATGAACTGGGATTCATAACTACCCCCTGTTAACATTTCGTAGAAGTTGGTCATAAAACCGAGAACTCCAGCTATCTGGCCACCAATTCCAGCAACATAGTCTTGACGAACCAAGAAAGTAAAAGGCATGGTCACCAAAACCATCAGCACCACAGGTGGCACGATGCGGTAAAACCGTCTCTTAAAAAAGCCCAGCAAATCAATCTGATGTGCCTTCCCAAATTCTTCTAAAAGGAGGGAGGTGATCAAAAATCCTGAAAAAGTGAAAAAGACATCTACCCCAAAGAATCCTCCAGGAAAGATTGTTTGAAAGAAGTGGTACAAAAGCACCAAAAGTAAACCTGTAATCCTAATCAAGGAAAACCATTTAATACGCATACGAGTCTATTCTCCATTAAATTAGGAAGCAAAACACCACCTAATTTCCATTCCATTATACTCCCTATTCTATCAAAAAAATAGGAAAAATCCTAAGAGAAAACTTAGGATTTTGGCATTCTATTTTTACACTTTAGAAATTTCGCCCTGACTTGTTGTAGCCATATTTTTCTACAAAATACTCACGAAATTCCAAGAGATTGTCATCCATTATGGCTTGACGCACTTGCTTCATCAGATTGAGCAAGAAGTAGAGATTGTGGTAGCTAGTCAAGCGGATACCGAAGGTTTCGTCAGCCTTGAGCAGGTGGCGAAGGTAAGCGCGTGTATAGTTCTTACATGTGTAGCAATCACACTCAGGATCCAGTGGCGTAAAGTCCTCAGCAAACTGGGCATTTTTGACAACCAAACGACCTTGACTGGTCATACAAGTCCCGTTACGAGCGATACGAGTCGGCAAGACACAGTCAAACATATCCACACCACGAATAACCCCATCAATCAAGCTGTCTGGCGCTCCGACACCCATCAAATAGCGAGGTTTGTTTTCAGGAAGGAGTTGGGTTGTGAAGTCCAAGACTGCATTCATCTCTTCGTGGGTTTCTCCTACTGCTAAACCACCGATAGAGTAGCCAGTGAAGTCCATGCTGACAAGGTCATGAGCCGACTGACGGCGAAGGTCTTCAAATCCTGCCCCCTGCACAATTCCAAACAAGCCTTGGTCATGCGGACGACGGTGAGCCTTCAAACCACGCTCAGCCCAACGACTGGTACGCTCGATGGATTTCTTAACGTAGTCGTAAGGTTGGTAAAACTGAGGACATTCGTCAAAGGACATCATGATGTCTGAGCCCAGATTATTCTGGATGGAGATAGCTTTTTCTGGTGATAGGAACATCTTGGAACCATTAAGATGGTTTTTAAAGGTCACCCCTTCTTCGGTGATATTTCGGCTATCAGCCAGAGAATAAACCTGAAAACCACCACTATCCGTCAAGATGGGCTGATCCCAGTTCATGAACTTATGGAGACCACCTGCGCGTGCGATGAGTTCATCTCCAGGGCGAAGCCAGAGATGATAGGTATTAGAGAGGATAATCCCTGATCCCATCTCCTTCAACTCCTCTGGTGACTGGGTTTTTACAGTAGCTTGGGTCCCAACTGGCATAAACATAGGTGTCGGGAAGGTACCGTGCGGGGTGATGATTTCTCCCAGACGAGCTCCCGTGTGTTTCTCTTTCTTAATCAAACGGTATTTGATTGGTGAATCTGACATTTTTTACCTCCGAAGCTGGGAAAAACAGTCCCAGTTCATACTTTGTGCCCAAAGGCATACTGTATGATTTTATCAAAAAAACCAGGAACTGTCACGAACTATGGTATAATGAGAGAATGAAATACCCAAAAATTGATTTAAAAACCATTCGTCTGCAGACGAGGCAGTTTCAGGCTGAAAATCCCCGCCTCTTTCTCGTCTATCTCTTACCTAGTATGCTGGTCATCTTGTCAGGCTTTCTCAACCCCTTGGCTCGTCTCCAAGAAAGTGTTTTAGAGCAATCCTTTTTCAGCATGCTAGCACAAGTGCTCCAAGCCTATCTCTTCCCGCTAGTGGTTTCTTTTATGAGCACGATTTTTCTAGCAGGTGCTGCTTTTGCGACACTCCGACTCCTCAAGGATCCTGATACGGAACTCTCAGTAAAATCAAGCCTGGCCCTTTTTGCTGAAGAGCGCTTCTCGCAAACCTTCCTAACTCTGCTCCTCAAACGTTTCTACCTCTTTTTATGGAGCATTCCAAACTTAGTAGGCATTTATTTCCTCTTTTATAGCAATCTCTTGGCTAGAAGATTTGTTGCCCTACATCCTGAGTTTCCAAAACTAGACCTCTCATCTATTGAAAACGAGCAATTCCTTATGACCTTTGGGCTCTACTTTTTTGCGAGCCTCATCTTGATGATTGTAGGAAATGCCCTCTATATCCCGCAACATTACGCCTACTCGCAGGTAGAATTCCTCCTCTGCGACACTCTAGATTTAGGGCAGGCTAAACCCAGTCAAATCCTGAAAACCAGTCGTTTCTTGATGAAGGGTTACAAATTCCAGCGCTTTGTCCTCGACCTACAACTACTCCCTTGGTACTTCCTCAACTGGCTCACCTTTGGAATTGCTAGCTTTTCACTCCTTCCCTATATCCAAAACAATCATATCTTCTTTTACAGAGCCCTACTAGCCCGTAAACGTCGAAATGGATAAGAGCATACAAAAACCAGCGTCGTTCAGGACGCTGGTTTTCTTATTTAAAAAGCAACATACTCAGCAGAGTCAAAATAGCGGGCCCACCTTGCTTCAGAATAATCTTCTTATCTGCTGTCAGAGAACCGTAGGTCGCTGCACCAAGCACAAATAAAACAAAGATGGTCACAATTTCCAAGCTTTGCGAAAAATAAATCCCGTACAAGAGAAAGACACCTATCAAAGCATTATAAATTCCTTGATTTTTAAATAATGAACTCACTGAAGGACGAGCCAGTTCTTCCTTATCCACATTAAACACTCGACTAGTAGTATCTGATTGCGTAGCCACACTTTCCAAATAAAAAATGTAAAAATGCTCCAAGGCAACGATAGTTGCTAAAATAATTGTAAAAATAGACATATTCTTCTCCTTAAATTTTTATCTCTTCTAAGCCAGATATCAACTTTTCTAACAAGCGACTGAACTCTTCTCGCTCTCCTTTTGTAAGTACACTCTCCATCTGATTTTTTACGTTTATATGTTGTTGAGGAGAGTTGGTTACTAGTTGTTCTCTCGCAAAGTCTGTGACTTCCACCAAAACCTCCCTCTGGTTTTCAGGATTCCGACGTCGATTAACCAAACCTCCCTTTTCCAAAATTTTAAAGTGCCGTGTCAAGGCAGCCTGATCAATCTTCAATCTATCCTGAACTGCTATTTGATTACACGGAGACTGATCGATTAAGAAACATAAGATTTGATAACGAGTCAGACTAATTCCCAATTGGCGTTCGAATAATTGTGTCATAGACTGATCTGCTAATCGTAGTTGATACAGTAAATCTTGAATTGCTACCATAAATCTTTCTCCTTTAAAGTTGATTTATCAACGATTGACTTATCAAGAATAATATAAATCAAAAAATAAATCAAGTAATATGCTTACATTCTCTTGAAATATTACTCACTTCCTCATATTTGTCCCTTTTATCCTAAAGAAATGACACAAAAAAAGAAGCGAGAACTCAATCAGTTCCCAACTTCCATTTTAATGATTAGTTCATTGAAACGTGAACGTGATCATAGTGGTTTTCGGTTACGCTACCACGGTCTGGCATTGGATTCCACGTGTAGGCTGGTCCATATTTACTATCATATGGAGCGTAGAAACGTTGTTTCCAGATGATATAGTTGATACCACGGCTAGCCATATTTTTGACTGCATATTCTGCAATTTGATCTCCGAGTGCTGAACTCACTGGAACCATAAAGTCGATGGCCAAACCTTTACCATGGTCCCCACTGTCACCAGGACGGTAGCCACTAAAAGATGTAATTCCAAACAAGTTGGCTACTTCTTCTTTAAAGGCCGCTGTTTGTGGTTGAAGACCAGCATTCTCAGACTTAGCTACAGCAAGTCCTGCATAGTCAGGAGCCGCTGGAGCAGCATACGTTCTTGAAGGAGTTTGGCTTTGCTCTGCTTGATAAGTCGAAGTTGCAGTGTCAGAAGTTGCTGTTGATGCTGCTTCTTCTGTTGCACTTGTTCCTGTTGTATCAGCAGGTGTTTCAGTTGCTGGAGCAGCTGCTACTGGTGCTTCTGCTGGAGTTGTTGCTGCCGTTTCTTCAGTAGCTGGAGTCGCTGCTTGAGGAGCTTCTTCTTCAACTGGACTAGTTGTTTCTGCTGCTACAGGTGTTTCTGTAGATGGTGTCTCTTCAGCAACTGTCGCTGTCTCAGAAACTTCTGAATTTGGCGCTACTTCTGTTGGTTTTTCAGTCTCTGTTACAGTTGGAGCATCCTCAATTGGTTGAGAAAGATCTTCTACTTGAACTGTTTGTTCATCAACTGTCACTTGATTCGTCGTCAAATCAGCTGTCGCAGTCGTCACTTCTTCACTAGAATCCGCTTGAGGAGTTTGGATTTCAACTTCCGTCACCTCTTCTTCCTCATTGACAGTTGTAGTGAGGACAGTATCTGGGAAAATCAAGTCCATATTAGTGATTTTGTTCAAATTAGCAAGAACGGTTACATCTACTCCCAAAGCTTCTGCAATCGTGCTCAGGGTATCACCATACTGAACTGTATAGCTGTTTTTGTTCTCGTTTTTCGTCACATCATTTTGGATTTGCTCAACGCTACGTGCTGTCCAAGAGATTTCTTGAGCTTTAGCTCCTAATGCGGGAGCAAGAGACAGGGCTACTGTTGAGGCTAAAATAATTCTTTTCTTCATTCGTTCATATTCCTTTCAAATGAGTACCTGTCTATCATAACACAAAAAAACAGAAAAAAAGCCCTCTCGGGCCTATTTAACAGAACTGTCTATTCCTTGTAACAAACTAGATCAGTTGAAATAGTTTGTTAGCCTTCTGTCATAAAACTGACACAATCTTTTTATTGCTCATCCTCAAAAATGTAGGGAATATCTGCCAATGCTTGAATCCTCTGATTCCCTTCATAAGTTGACTCTAAAAAGTTAATGCTTTGAATACCGCTATTCTGGGCAAATTTCACATCCAAAGTCCGGTCCCCTAGATAATAGGTAGTCCTAGGATCCAACTCATATTTGTCTAGCAGATATGTCGCCGCTTCTGGACTGGGCTTGCGTGCAAAACCACTCTGATTAGTTAAAATTTCTGTGAAATAACATTCCAAACCCAAGTCTCTTAGAATGGTAAAGGCATTGTCTCCTTTATGGGTATAAACAAACTGCATAATCCCTGCTTCATCTGCCCAAGCCAACACTTCACGCGCACCTGGCATCAAAACTATCTGGGCATTCTTCTCAGCCAAACTCTGGGCACGCACCTGATTGAGCACTTCCACATCCAGTTTTCGCTCTTCTGCCACCTGCTCCAGTAAATCTTGCACCGAAAACTTGAGGATAAACTCTCTCACTTTCTCCTTGTCATAAGGAATAGAAAACTGACCAAAGGTTTCCTCAATCCCTGACAAAATCGCTTCGTAAGAGTCCAATAAGGTTCCATCTAAATCCCAAATAAAAGCTGTTTTTTTCATTTCCTATCCTTTCAAGCTCATATAACTTTGGTAACGGTAGCGTAGAAATAACCATCGAAAACCATTGTCCAATAACGTTCCAGCCCAAATACCAGGCAACCCCCAACCAAGAACAATACCCATAAGATAGGCTGTCCCTATACGGATACACCACATCCCAATACTTGTCGCATAAAAGGGGAGGCGAGCATTTCCCAATCCCTGCCAAACTGCCGTATATATAACTGTCCCTGTCGCCATGGGGGTTCCTAGTAGAGAGAACAGTGCCACCAAAACGCTCGCTTCAACCGCTACAGGATCGGTCGTATAGAGATGAGTCAATGGTGTCCCCAAGGCATAGATACTGAGAGTTAAGGGCAACATGAGAAGCAGGGAAAGCCAAAAGGTTTGCTTGCTCAAATCATCTACTCTTTCCCAGTTATCCTCTCCAACTGCTCGAGCTACCTGCATGACTGTTGCCGTAGCGACGCCAAAGGCAGGCATATAGTTAAACTGGGTCAAGACTTCTCCGACTGCATTTCCCGCTACTGCCTCCGTCCCAAAAGATACGACCAAGGCAATGATCACTACATCTCCAGCTCGCATCATGAGACGTTCTCCTGCCGCTGGCAATGCCAAGGTCAGTAAGTCTTTATCGAGTCCAAAAGTCGGCTTCTCAAAAGGCAGCTTTAATTGCGACCACAAAATCACAAGACCAACTAAGCGAGACAAGATAGTCCCCCAAGCAACACCCGCTATGCCCATATCAAGGACAAAAATAGCTAGACTTGAAAAAAGAATATTCAAGGCATTGGATAAAAGACTAACATAGAGAGGTAGACGCGGATTATGCGTTGCACGAATCAAGGCACCTAGACTGGTCATCAAGCCCAAGAGAACAATCGATCCGCCTACCAAAGATAGGTAGAGTCCACCACTCTCGGCCACATCCTGCTCAGTTCCCAAGAGCCCTATCATCTCTTGCCCAGCAAAGATGGATAAAGCGCCTAAAAGTGCACTCAGCAATAGGGTTATCTTGAGAGCCTCTGTCACGTGATAAGCCAACTTAGACTGATCTTTCTGCCCCAAACTTTTTGAAATAACGCTGGAAATAGCAGCTCCTAGAGCAATGAAAATCGCCTGGTAAATGGTGATAATATTGCCAGCCACTGATACACCCGAAATAGCTATCAGTCCCAAGTGAGCGACCAAGTAACTGTCCACCATTCCCATGAGCATCTGCAAAAAGTTTTCACCCATAGCTGGCAATGCAATATTAAGAATATCTTTATTTTTCTTAAACAATCTCTCCTCCTGATGAAAAGAAACTCAGTTGGTTTCCCAACCGAGTTTACACCCTCTGCCTTAAAGTCCTAGATAAGCCTCAACCGCTGCTTGCATGTCAGCAGCTGCCACTGTTGTTTTATGACGAACCAGTGCTGTTTCAAGTCCATCAACCGCTGGTGGCACTGCCACTCCTGAAATGTCATGTAATTGAGCCAAGGCTTCAAAGTCAGTCAAGCCTGCTTTTCCTGTTACCGCTTCTACGGCAACCACTGGGAACTTGTAAGGACTAGCTGTTGAAGCAATCACTGTCTTAGTCGCATCGCCAGTAGCCGCTTGGTATTTTCTATAAACAGCTGAGGCAACCGCCGTATGTGGATCCTCGATGTAGGCATCTGTTTGATAAACACGTTTAATTTCTGTCGCAGTTTCTTCCTCAGTCGCATATTCAGCTACAAAGAGATCCAGAATCGCTGCATCAAAGTCTGTCAACTCATATTGTCCTTGTGTACTCAAGGCATTCATGAGTTCAGCAGTCTTAACCGCATCATTCCCCAAAAGATGGAAAATCAAACGCTCCAAGTTTGAAGATACTAAGATATCCATAGATGGACTAGTTGTTACTTTAAACTCACGTTTCTTATCGTAAACACGTGTTTTAAAGAAATCTGTCAAGACATTGTTATCATTTGAAGCACAGATCAATTTGCCAACTGGCAGACCAATTTGCTTGGCATAAAAGGCAGCCAAGATATTTCCAAAGTTTCCTGTTGGTACTGTGAAATTGACCTTTTCACCAGCCACAATTTCGCCAGACTTGACCAACTGAGCGTAGGCATAAACATAATAAACAATCTGTGGTACCAAACGACCAATGTTCATAGAGTTAGCTGATGAAAATTGCAGTTTATTGGCAGCCAACTTTTCACGAAGAGCTACATCGTTAAACATATGTTTCACATTTGTTTGCGCATCATCAAAGTTTCCATCAATAGCGATAACATGAGTATTGTCGCCAGTCTGAGTAGTCATTTGCAACTCTTGTACCTTGCTGACACCATCCTTTGGATAAAAGACGATAATCTCAGTTCCAGGCACATCGGCAAACCCCGCCATAGCAGCTTTCCCAGTATCACCAGATGTCGCTGTCAAAATGACAATCTTGTTCTCTAAACCATGCTTTTTAGCGGCCGTCGTCATAAAGTATGGCAAGATAGACAAGGCCATATCCTTAAAGGCAATCGTTGAACCATGGAACAATTCCAAGTTGTATTGCCCATCCAGTTTCACCAATGGCGCAATAGCTGGAGTATCAAACTTGCTATCGTAGGCATTGTTGATACAGTAGTCCAACTCCTCAGCCGTAAAGTCATCTAAAAAGGCTGATAAAACTAATTTAGCCACTTCTTGGTAAGAAGCATCTTTTAATGTGTCAAAGTCCAAATCCACCTTTGGATAAGTAAGTGGTGTAAACAGACCACCATCCGTCGCCAAACCTTGCAAAATAGCTTGGCTGGCAGTCACTGTATTATTGGCATCACGCGTTGATTGATAAACTAATGTCATAATCTCTATCCTTTATCTATAGTCTCTTCCATTATATCATGATTTTTCAGAAAATTCTCCCTTTATCAGAGAAATTATAGGCCCAATTCTTCTTTCAAAGGCTGTAAGTAGGTCATTTCTTGCTTGCCTCTCTTCTCCAAACCTTCCTCAGCTAGAAAGAGTAATTCTTTTGAAAATTCGACAATTGCAGTTTCTTCCTCAACTGTGAGCATTTTCTTAGAAAATTGTCGTCTCAATGACTTGTAATCACGACCAAATGTGGTAAAAAATGGAGCAGTTCGCAAGTAAGCTTCAAGCTTGTCTAAATGAACCAACAAGCCCAAATGAAAGGCTGCAGAAGCAAAAGTCCTATCAAGCGGCTGAGTACACACACTACGAAACTCAACTGTTCCTCGAGTAGTTAAGTCTTGGTACTGGTAACTACGATGAGTTTGGAAATCCTCCTCCTGAGGATGAATTAACACCTCATCCCCATTAAGGGTAAATGCTTGGATTTCAGGTGTAGCCAAATAGTCCCTAGCCTGAATCGGATAAAAATAATAGGTCTGCCCATCACGCTCCGCAGTAAAAATCGCAGAATGATTTAGATAGTCAAAAAAATCATCTTCATCTTTAAATAGTCTAGTATTGACACCAACATTCTCTGGATAGATACCATGCATGGATTCTTCCCAAAAAATATCTCTCGAAATTTTGGTATCCCAATCTGCCCCTGAAAACTCAGAATTTGCAAACAAATAAGCTTTGGCAGCTTCAATTTGCGTAAAAGCATTGATAACACGCAGGTAGCTGGACCTTGAAACGTCTAGTTGAACCTGACTTCCACAGATAAAGGCTCCATACTCAGGGAAATGATGTAAATCTGATTTAGTTACATTTCTACTCAAATTCAGATAATCCATCAACATCTGATAGCGGGGATAAGCCACTGAACAATTCTCATTTTTATCCCAGTTGGGATGAATGCCGCAGCCAACAATAGCATGATTAGCTTCACCCAATTTATTCTGAATCGTAGCCATATAGAAGTTAAGGCGTTCTTCTACCTCTTGGATAGATTCGGCCTTTCCGAATGCAAACTCAATCGTCGTATAAGCAACCTCAAATAAGATCGTATCTTGGCTGACTGGATCAAGTAACTGAATTGGATTCCCAAAATCATCCACTTTTTCGATAGTAAATCCCAGTACTGATGGTAAATACCGAAAGAGATCCTTAACAACTTCACCATCTGTAGCCTTACCCTCTAAATTTACAATAGGATATTCTAACTCAATCCCAATAAATAAATCTGGGTTCTCTTTTATATTCTTTAAGTAACGTTTCTTTAGTAATTCAACAGACCGAGACATTAATCACCAAACTCTTTCATAATCAAAATAAATTGTGAATAAGTAATATTATACCAAAAATACACTAAAAATGACTAGAATAAGAAGAAAAAGATCATTCATCAGTTATCTGTACTTAATCAAAATCTTTACCAAAACAAAAAACAAGGCCCGAAAACCTTGTCTTTCATACTATACCGGCGGCCGGGGTCGAACCGGCACGTCCTTGCGGACACTGGATTTTGAGTCTAATATTATTAGTTTTAAATCTCAGAAATATTGATTTTATAAGCTTTTTTTCCATAATATTTTTTAAAACTTAGTATCACTTCCAAAGTTTAGATACTTTTTAGTAACTATAAAATGCTAGAAAGTATACTCCTTATTAAAAAGAGTTTTGGACTAGTTTTGTGCAATTTTATTACCCATATCCGTAATAAGAGAGGCTAAATTAATTGCCTTTAATGATTGTAGAAATTGGTTGTGAATATCATTAGACACATAACCAGCTAGCAAAATATGCTCAGCCATGTCATATTGCTTAATCAAGAGAATCTTATCATGTTTTTCATTAAATAAAATCGCACTAATTGCTGTATTAAAGACTGGAAAACGAAAACTCGCACATTGTGAACAATAAGGAATATCTCCCTCATCTTTTAAAAATTTTTTCTCCAAAGGATGCCCACATTCGGGACAACAAGTCATTGTTTTGTCAAATATAGAAGCCTCTTTTTTAAAGTTCTTAAAAGTAATTTTACCAGTAAAATCGAGACCACGCAAGACATTGAAATAAATCAAGACTTTATTTAAAATTTATCTTATGATATACTAAACTTATCAGCTATTGGTTCTGAAAAAGTGTCTGCCACAGTTTTACTACAAATTCTCATGACTTGTGCCAAGATTTATAAAAAACGGATAGCTATAATAGCTCTTAGAGCAAAAACATGACATATAGGAGGTTAAAGACATGTCATACTTTTATCTTTTTATCGCCATTGTAGGAGAGATATTGGGAACTAACCTTTTGAAATTATCAGACGGTTTTACAAAGCCTATTCCAACCGTTTCTGCCCTACTTAGCTATGGCGTTTGTTTCTATTTCTTATCACTAGCAATGCAAAAAATTCCTGTAGGAATAGCTTATGCAACATGGTCAGCTGTCGGTTTAGTTTTGATAGCCTCTATCGCAGTAATGATTTTCAAAGAAACACTAAATGTTTATAGCATTATCGGTTTAATTTTGATTATCATTGGTGTTGTCATGGTTAACTTATTAGGAAATGCAGGACATTAATAAAACCGGCTCTATACTATTTGTAGTGGGTAAATCCCCTATGGATATTATGGAGCCTATTTTGTTGTAGAAAAAAAGTTCCATAAGAACTATAATGAAAAGCTAGAATTCTGTCAATATTTTGGACACATTTTGGGAGGGAATTTTGAAGACTAGCGTCCTCCTAATTTTCCCAATAAGTTTTAACTTCTTCAAAAATCTTATTCAAAAGTTCTGCATCTTTTTCTGACAACTGATTTTTTTCTATAACTCTATCTTTTAGTTCTGTTGCCTTTATTTTATTTCTTGCCACCGAAACTGCTATTGAATGTTTCAAAATATCAAACTCATCCTTTGAAAAGTTTGCAATATTGGTAAGATCTAATTGTTCTAGAGGTAAACTACTGATAATTGAATAAGGTTTTTGTCCCAGCAAATAATCTGTAGTAGTCCCAAAGATATTTGCTAATTTCACAACGAATTCTAATCCTGGTTCTAACGTTCCATTCTCCCACCGAGAATATGTCCCTTGTTGAACTCCAATTAATTCCGATATTTGTACTTGAGTTAACTTTTTTGATTTTCTGAGAGTTTTTAACCTCTCTGAAAATTTATAATCCTCTGTATACATAAGTCTCCTATAAATATTCTTAATCGTATATTTTAGCTTGACAAAATATTCTAAACGGTATAAAATAGAATTATTCCATAAGGAATATTTATTTTGAGATTGAATATTCCATTGAGAATATTATAGCATAAAAGGAGGTAAAAGCGTATGTAATTAGTAGTCGATTTAAAAAATTTTAATAAAGGAGGTAAGATTCGACAAAATAAAAAAATCTTGAAACAAATGTGCCGTTCGTTCCAAGATCAAAACATATTATGTAACAATTATACCACAGAAAACTCTTCAGTTGCACAAGAAAATTTCGGAGGTTTCACAAAAAGATGACCAATAAAGAGTTAGTCAATCAAATTTCTGGCCTAAACTCTACCTCTACTCTTAAAAATTGGATTCAACTGATTAAAGAGATAAGTGGCAAGGAATTTAAGAAAATTAAAGTTCCTATCAGTAGAAATCCCAGAACTCATCAATTAAGTTATACAGTTGCCTATGACTTTACAGACGAAGACCTTAGACAATTTCAAAAGTTAGCTAAACTAAAACTTGAAATAGGTCTAAAAGAGGCTATACAAGCCGTATTTGGGAGTCTAGCAGACAATGAGCAAGAACTCCTAAACCAAGTAATAGATGAGCTCTATGATGAACTGAGCGCCTTAAAACAGGAATTTAAGCGAGAAATACGACTGATAAAAAATGAGAATGCCAATCTAAAAAAGAAAATCCAAGATATTGAAGAGTCGATGCAAACCGGCTTACTTGGGTTTGTTCAGAAGAGGTCAAAAAATAGGTTCGGCTAATAGCGAGTTTTCGGCTGAGCCATGAGGCAGAAAGCCGAAAATGAGCGTAGATGCGGACGGACCATTTTTGACCGATAGGGTGTGTAGTAACACCACCCTCTGCAAGTTAGGTGTACCATCGAAAGAATTCAGTATTCCCAAGGGTTTTGGAGATTTTAAGGGTGGCAAAATTAGGCAAAAAGTTGAATCAAAATCTATGGCAAAAAATGAACATTTACGTTCTGTATTTGACTGGATTCAAATTCAGTTTGATAAGACTGAATTTTCGCCAAGAGAAATAATCGAAGACATTCTATTTCTTGACTATGACCTATTTATTGAGAATAAAGGGAGCCTTAAATACTATAACTATGATAGCCAGCTTCATCATGGGAATATCCGTATCTACTATGGAGCGAAAGAGTCGTCCTACATGCTTGTCATGTCAGGACAGGCACTCGAGTTCTTTAGAGATATGGTATTAGATCCAAATAGTCTGTCCGAAAGACAGTTTCTGAACAACCTCTACTACAATTACAATCAGTTTTCAGTAAGACGAATTGATATTGCAATAGATGATTTTAATGAGACACCCTATTTCACTCCTAATCAGCTTCTAAAAATTTGTCAGAAAAAACGCTTTATATATGGGAAAAGCACCTACTACAATACCTACGGAGATGAAACAATCGGCCAGACCTTATATTTAAGAAAACCCAATGATGACGAAAGACTTAGAATTTACGATAAGCGCTTAGAACGAGCCGAGAAGCTCGGAATCAGCAAGCATTTTATAGAAAATTGGATAAGAACTGAGTTAGAACTTAGGAAAGAAAAAGCTCACTACTTCATTCAAGAATGGTTGCATTCAGAAATAGACCTTCTCAACTTTACCAAGGGATATCTCAAAGAAAAAGTGAGATTCTATAGTGATAGCCATTTCTCAAAACCTTTGAGATCTTGGGAAAAGTTTTTAGGTCACTCAAAACCTGTCTCCATCATTATTTCAAAACCAAAAACAGAACTAGAACAAAAATTAGAATGGTTTACCTATAAAGGTTCAGGGGCTATTCTAAAAGCGTATAAATTTCTATACGACAATAACTTACTGCATGAGTATGAGAAGTCTAACTATCTCGCACTCAACAATATGGAATATCCACCAGATTTAGCAAGTGGATTAATAGAAAGGGCAATTCTCTTTAAAAGAGAGGATTTAATCCCTACAATCAAAGAAAATATCAAAAGGAGAAATTAACTATGGCAAAAATGCTTTCACAAAATGACTGGAATTTTAATAACATTGGAACAAAGTTTGAATTGGATGAAGTTATTCCAAAATTTGAAACGGAAGTCCGAGCAGATGCAAACGGAGAAATTATCAAAAACCGAGATGGTAGCGAAAGACGTTTTAATACCGACAAAATCATTGGTTGGAAATACAATGTAACAATCAAGGATGGACAATTCAAAAAGAAATCAACCCAAGTCTCAGTAGATAATCCAGATGCCTTGGTTGATAATGACTATATCCAAGCAATGGATCAAGTACCAGTTACATTTGACAATTTACAAGCCACTATGATTAGTTCAACGATGTATTACAAGGCGGATGCTATCCATTTAGTAGATGTAAAACAAAAATAAGTATAAGACAAGGGGAGTTAATCCTCCCCTTACTTAATCTAATTAGAAAAGGAGATAACATGATTAAAACTGTAACAAAAGATGATCTTATCGAACTTGGATTTGCTCCAGGAACTGCAAGAAAGATTATCCATACTGGCAAATTACTATTAGTGAATCGTGGTTTTAATATCTACGATAACAAACGGATTGGTACAATTCCAGCCAGTGTTGCTGAAGAACTACTAGGAATTGAACTCCAGAAAGAAGCGTAACTTATGGCCTTACGTAAAAGTAAAGACGGAACTTGGATTGTCGATATTTCCAATGGTATAAATCCAATATCTCTAAAACAACGTAGAATTGTAAGAAAAGGATTCAAAACTAAAAAAGAAGCATTGGAGGCCGAACAATACTTACGAAGTGTCGAACTTAAAGAAAAAAGTTTCAACTCAAAAATATCAATTGATATCCTTTATGATCTCTTAAAAGAAGAGGATAGAATAAACAACAGAAAACAAAGCTATATAGATACACAAGAAAACAACTATAACAGGCATATAAAAAACTATTTTGAAAAAGTTGATGATGTAGCTAAATTAACTTATGAAGATATCTATCAATTCAGAGAACATCTAAGAGATAAAAATACTCAAAACTCAGAAAAGAAGCTAAGTCCAAACACTATTAATAAAATTATAATTTTACTAAAGAAAATTCTGGATGTTGGATTAAGAAAGGGATTTTACAAGGAACATCCCGTAGGATTACTGAAAAAATTACCCATAGAAAAAGTAAAATTAAATTTCTGGACAGTAAAAGAATTTAAGCATTTCTTCACACTATTTAGCAACGATGAATACAATATAAAATTACTATTCACAGTTCTATTTTTTACTGGTCTAAGACTCGGAGAAGCTCTTGCTCTAACGTGGAAGGACATAGAGTTTTCTACAAATACAATCCATGTAAGTAAATCAATATACGTTAAAAAAGGTGAAGAACACATTAGTAGTACAAAGACAAAAGCTGGAACCCGAAGAATCATCATGAACACCAAACTAGTGGAGACACTAGAAGAATGGAGGCAAACACAGCATGAAAGATTAAAAGAATTTACAACCAACCTAGATGATCTACAGATATTTCAAAATAGCCCGATTACGATAACTAAGGATTCAATCGAAAAACAATATAAAAAAATATTACAAAGAGATAGTTCTTTAAAAAAAATAAGAATTCATGACTTCAGGCATTCACATGCTTCCCTACTAATAAACCAAGGAGAAGATTATCTTGTCGTAAAAGAAAGATTAGGACATGCTTCTATAACTACAACAATAGATACATACTCTCATTTGTATCCAAGCAAGCAACAAAAATTAGCGGATAAATTAGATGATTTGTTATAAAACTAGTAATTTTAAGTAACTCAGCGTTACAAATTCAACAAATAAAAGAAAAAGACAAGGTCCGAAAACCTTGTCTTTAATACTATACCGGCGGCCGGGGTCGAACCGGCACGTCCTTGCGGACACTGGATTTTGAGTCCAGCGCGTCTGCCAATTCCGCCACGCCGGCAAATAGTAACTGGGGTAGCTGGATTCGAACCAACGCATGAGGGAGTCAAAGTCCCTTGCCTTACCGCTTGGCTATACCCCAATAATATAAAATAGGCGAGTGATGGGGATCGAACCCACGCATGCCAGAGCCACAATCTGGTGTGTTAACCACTTCACCACACCCGCCATAATCATATTAACACGGGCAGTAGGAATTGAACCCACACTGAAGGTTTTGGAGACCTTAGTTCTACCTTTAAACTATGCCCGTAACTAAAGTAATGGAAGGGGAGGGATTCGAACCCCCGAACCCGAAGGAGCGGATTTACAGTCCGCCGCGTTTAGCCTCTTCGCTACCCTTCCAAGTTATAAATAAAATATGGCGCGAGACGGAATCGAACCGCCGACACATGGAGCTTCAATCCATTGCTCTACCAACTGAGCTACCGAG
>NZ_JALDUB010000004.1:0-79296 GCF_023109195.1 Streptococcus oralis | reverse complement strand
TTAATCAACTAGGATAACAACTATTTTTACTACTTTATCATGATTATATATAGGACTTATCTATGAAATTTTTTGATGAAAATTACTCACAAGAAATACCTACTCGTATCAAATGTTTAAGAAAAAAGTATAATTTAAAGCAAAGCAACCTAGGTAATGCAGGTCAAGTTAGCCAAGTTGAAAAGGGAGAAATTTGAAAGAATTTGTATCTTTTATTTTTTGTTTCATTTATGCCCTATGCTACTGGAATAGTTAGTAGTCATTTCATGAATCATACGGCACAGCTCTTTTATGGACTGATTGTTATTGTTTCAACGGTAGCAAACTGGTTTTTACATAAAGTAATTGATAAACCCAATATAGATCAGAAAGAATTACTTGAAGCTACCGCACAATATAGAAAGTTATTGATACCTGACCTAATAATTAAAGGAGTGGGATTGATTCTATCTTTAATTGTCTATCCTCCGATTATGATGTATAGTGTTTTAATTGCGGCATTTTACATCATAACTTTAAAAACACTATCCGAAAAAAGAGTGAATAACTAAAAAACGGTGACCAAAGTTAGGTGTATTATTTTAATGCTTAGAGACCAAAACTATTCCCCTATTTATAATCTATTGATTCAGATTTTATGAAATTAAAAAGTAGATATTGTTCAGAAAATCCTTGATATTACGCTGTTTTTAGTCCAACTGAAATCCATACTTTCCAAACCAGGTCTTAAGAAAGCTCGTAAAGCATCACAATTTAGTAAACGTTAATTCGAAAGAATTACGATACTTACAAAGAGCATCTTTCGGGGTGTTCTTTTTTATCGACACTTTGTAGATTTATAATTGGGAATCTCGTTGAATGATATCAGGTAAATGAAAAGATTCGGCGATCATATCCTATTTCTTCGTGCTTTAGTCTAATACCTATAATGTAAAAAACTCTAGCTATCAGGTAGTTGATAGTTAGAGTTTTTTTCTATTCATATGATTTAATGAGATTAAATAAGGCTTCTACTTCTGATGACAGTGTAGCTGATTTGAGATAAGCGTAATAAACTGTAAATGTTATATGGTCCTCCGGTATTAGAGGGATTTTTATTAAATCATCATCTTCATCAGAAAGGGCGATATCAGCCAGTAAACTAACGCCAATCCCTTTCTTTAAAAGTTCTTTAAGAATGACAATGTCATCAGTCTTAAAGAATACTTCTGCCTTGTTTTGATGCTTTTGATTAAGTAGTTCAAAAGCTTTTAGATGAACAAAGTGTTCGTCTAAGAGTATAAAGGATTGATCTACTAATTCTGCAAAAGCAAGGGAAGGAGCAGTGGCAAGAGGATGGTTCTTAGATAAAACGACATACAGTTCTTTATGAAAGAGTTCATGTGTCTCTATTGAAGGATGATTGAGTGGTTCAATCAATCCGAGTAAGCTCGCATCTAGTTCTCCCTTAAGGAGAAGATTTAATAATTCTACAGATCCACCACGAATAGGACGTACCTTTTTTAAAAAATCAAATTCAGTTTCTTTATTTAAGACAGAGAAAAGATACTGAATGATAATAGGAGGGAATCCTACAGTAGAGCAATGCGCCAAAGAGCGATTAATTTCTTTGCGAGTAGAAATGACCTCAGGTAAAATCAGTTCTGTATGCCTCAGAAGGATTTGTCCTTGATTAGTTAGTTTAAAGGAGCGATGTGAAGGATCATGGTGAATCAATTTGCAATTAAAAGATTCCTCTAAGCGCTTGATGGCATAAGAAATAGATGGTTGGCTGACTTTATGTTGTTTTGCTACTTCCGTATAGGATTGAAGCTGGCAGAGGTCATAAAAATATTGTAGATCTTTTAAATTCATATGGGCTCACTTTCATTAGTTGGAGAAGGAAAATAAGTGGAAATCACCAGATAAATACTTTTTATCCGTATCCTACAATTTGACTATACGAGTATTCACCGGTTAAAATGTAAGTGAGTCAGGGATATCAAAGGTTATCTAAGATACTTTCAAAAATGACCAACATCTTTTCTCGTTTATCAATAGGGAGCTGTTTAATCTTCATGTTGATTCTTTTGAGTGAAAGATTGTCGGTCTTATCAGAGGTTGATTCAAGGCTATCAAAATTGAAAAATTCCTCTGGGGTCATCTCTAGGGCGACAATCACTTTTTCAAGACTGTGAATGGTCAGATTCACATTTTGGTTTTCAAGTTGATTGATATACTTAAGCCCAAGTCCTGCTTGTTCCGAAAGTTCTTCCTGGCTCATTTTTTTCTGTATTCGAAAATATTTCACTTTTTGGGAAATATATTGTTGTAAATAGTTTTTATTCGTCATATAAATAGAATACAAGTTTTGCATGACAAAAAAACATCTTAAAAAATACAAAGTATTGCATAACAAACTTATATGATATTTATTTTAATTCGGATTGCCAATTTGTATGATTAGTTTCTTTTGCTCGAAACTTTTAGTAAAGAGTGATCATTGAGAGTTTTATGAGCTCAGAACTTTATAAAATATAACAACTTAAAGTGCCATTAACAATAGTGTTTTAAGTATAAAGAGCTTATTAGAAAATTGCCTTCGTAGACTCATTATAACATATGCGTACACAATAGTATTTTTTAAACAACAAAGTTTTCCGAACAATTCGTTTTAAGTGGTATAATAGAAGTAAAAAGGAGGTTGCACTATGACTGCACATGATATTTTAAACAATCCTTTCCTCAATAAAGGTACTGCCTTTACCTTAGAGGAGCGAAAGGAACTAGGTCTTATTGGTTTACTGCCACCGTATGTTCAAACGATTGAAGAGCAAGCGACGCAAACTTATGCACAGATGCAAACAAAAGCCAATGATTTGGAAAAGCGTCTTTTCCTAATGGAAATTTTTAATACCAACCGGACTCTTTTCTATTACCTCTTTTCTCAACATTTGGAGGAATTCAATCCTATTGTATACGATCCAACTATTGCAGATACCATTGAAGGCTATAGTGATCTCTTTGTAGATCCACAATATGCGGGATATCTTGATATCAATCATCCTGAAAACATTGAAGCCACTTTGAAAAATGCTGCTGGGAATCGCGAGATTCGTCTCATTGTTGTAACAGATGCAGAAGGAATCCTTGGAATCGGTGACTGGGGAACAAATGGGGTAGATATTTCAGTTGGGAAATTGATGGTCTACACGGGTGCTGCTGGAATCGATCCTTCTATGGTTATTCCTTTAGTCATTGATGCAGGGACTAACCGTGAAGAACTTCGTAACAATCCTAATTACTTAGGGAATCGTCACGAACGGGTTCGCGGAGATCGTTACTACGACTTCATTGACCAATTCGTTCAAACAGCAGAACGTCTCTTTCCTAAACTTTACCTTCACTGGGAAGACTTCGGCCGCTTGAATGCTGCCAATATTCTTGAAAAATACCGGAAACAAATTCCAACTTTTAATGATGATATTCAAGGCACAGGAATCGTTACCTTGGGTGGTATCTTTGGTTCACTGGATATTAGTGGTGAAAAATTAACAGATCAAATTTATCTCTGCTATGGTGGTGGTACTGCGGGTGCAGGAATTGCCTCTCGTGTTCTTCGTGAAATGGTAAGTGAAGGTCTTTCTGAAGAAGAAGCCTATAAACGTTTCTTTATGGTTGATAAACAAGGTCTTCTCTTTGATGACATGGATGACCTAACTCCTGAACAAAAACCGTTTGCTAAGAAACGTGCTGACTTTAGTAACGCAGACAAGTTGACTGACCTGCTTGAAGTAGTGAAGACTGTGAAGCCAACCATTCTTGTAGGAACTTCGACTCAGCCTAATACCTTCACTAAAGAAATAGTAGAGGCTATGTGTGAAAACACAGAGCGTCCGATGATTTTCCCTTTGTCAAATCCAACCAAACTAGCAGAAGCTAGTGCCAAAGATTTGATTGAATGGTCAGATGGCAAAGCTTTTGTCGCAACAGGAATTCCTGCTGATACAGTTTCTTATAAAGGTGTCGACTATGTGATTGGTCAAGCCAATAATGCCTTGATTTACCCAGGTCTTGGTCTAGGTATGCTGGCTTCTGAAGCAAGTCTTTTGACTGATGAAATGATTGGAGCAGCGGCTCATTCATTGAGTGGTATTGTCAATCCAGGTCAACCAGGAGCTCCTGTCTTGCCACCATTCAAGTATGTAGCAGATGTTTCTATTAAAGTAGCAGAAGCAGTCGCTAAAAAAGCGCAAGAGCAAGGTCTTGCGCGTGCTAAGGAAACAGATATGGCCAAAGCCGTTCGTGATTTGAAGTGGTATCCAGAGTATAAATAATTCATTGCTGCTGTCTATCCTTCTATAGCGACAGATTTGTATGGGCTGTGGACTTAAGTAATATAGAAAGGATACCTATGTCACTCTTTTTAACCTCGATTACGAGTATCATTCCGATAATTGCTATTATTGTTTTGGGGTATATTCTTCAGGTGAAGGGATGGTTTGGAGATGACTTTGGACCTAACCTATCTCGTTTGATCATGAATGTAGCCTTGCCAGCATCAATCTTTGTGTCGGTGATGAAATACCTAACACTAGATAAACTAATCAGTCTTTCTGGAGGTCTCCTTTATACATTTGTGGCCTTTATCTTGGGCTATATCGTAGCTTATATTGCAGTTGTGGTTTTCAAGGTTCGTCCAGGACGGCGAGGGACCATGATTAATACCTTTGTGAATGCCAATACTATTTTTATCGGTTTACCATTAAACGTTGCTCTTTTTGGAGAGCAGGCTCTTCCTTATTTCTTAATTTACTATATCACCAATACGATTTCCACCTGGACATTGGGCGTGTATTTGATGACGAGCGATAGTAAATCGGGTCAAAGCAAGAAGACAAGTAAATTTGACTGGAAGAAATTGCTACCAGCTCCGCTTGTAGGTTTTCTTGTCGCCCTACTATTTTTGCTTCTCCGAATCTCTATTCCAGATTTCGTAACGAACACCTTAACCTATGTTGGAAATATCGTCACTCCCTTATCTCTGATTTATATTGGTATCGTTCTTGCAAAGGCAGGTTTGAATACTATTACTTTTGATAAAGATACAATTGTCACTTTAGTTGGACGCTTTATCCTAGCTCCTCTGATCATGCTTCTTGTATTGAAGTTCTTTGCACCAAATATGGCGATAGTAGAATTTAAGACCTTTATGATTCAGTCCGCTACACCAGCTCTAGCCGTTCTCCCGATCCTTGCTAATCAGGGAAAAGGAGATGTGGAATTCTCTACGAATGTAGTGACTTTAAGTACGGTTCTATTTATCGTTGTTATTCCAATATTACAAACTTTATTAGGATAAGAAGGAAGAGAATAGGATTGAAAGTTATGCGTTAAGAAATTCCCCTATTTAGAATCTATTAATTCATATTTTATGAAATGAATAAGTAGATATTGTTCTTAAAATCCTTGATATTGTGCAGTTTTTAACCCAACTGAAACTCGTACTTTCCAAATCAGGCTTGAAAAAGCTCGTAAAGCGTCACAGTTTAGTAAACGTTCATTCGAAAGAATTACGATACTTACAAAGAGCACCTTTCGGGGTGTTCTTTTTTGTACTTTCTTACTAAATTGGTTCAATTGACACAGTTGTTGCGACTTTAGTCGCTTACAAATGTGGCTGCAATCTGACAAAGTCAGTTGTTTCTTTGCATTCAACTCAAATCCTTCTGGTCAGATTATTAACAAGCCTTCAATAAGAGTGATTGGTGAAATAGGCTGTTTGAGGCTTTTATGCTATACTAGTTTTAATGACAATCTTCTATTTCTAAAGCAACAATAGATCCGTAATTTGTTTTTAATTAAGGAGTTTTGGATTGTAAGAGGGAGATGATATATCTGAAGGAGCATCATTATGAAAAAACGTACCTTACTTTGGCTGATTTTAGCACTTGTAATATTTGGAGGCGGAGCATGGCTAGCACAAGAAACAAATTTATTTCTAAGCCCACGAGCTAAGCAGTTGGATTATTTAAAGGAACATGAAGAAGAAATTGTAAAATTTGTAAAGTCTAAAAATTCAAAGATTGAATCTGTTCAGATTTCTTGGGATGAAACTAAATGGGAAAAAGTTGGGAATGGGACCCCTCAAGGAGGCGGAGAAATTGTAAATGTATATGGTGGTTTTAATCATATTGAGTCCTCCTCTTGGAATGTAACTTTTGATATTGAGAATGGTAAAATTATTCCTAATTCAATGGCTTTAGCCAATTATTTAAGAGTGGGGGGAAGGATTTTTGACTAACAGTAATCTAAAAACCTTTGATAATTTTTACTCAAATTTAATATCCCTCATTCCCTACTGACTTTGAATACTTGCCAAAAGTTTTTTTACATTCATGATATAATAAACTTAGATTCCACTATATTGGAGGAAAGAAATGAAAAAACGTACCTTACTTTGTCTAGTTTTAGCTCTTGTAGTATTTGGAGGCGGCGCATGGATGGCACAGGAAACAAATCTATTCGGAGGAATAACTCTAAGCCCACGAGCTAAGCAGTTGGCTTATTTGAAAGAACATGAAGAAGATATGGCTGATTTTGTCAAGTCTTTAAGTCCTAAAGTTGAAAGTGTCCAGTTCGATTGGGATAGTATGAAGGTTGGTCAAGTAGGAAATGGAACTCCACAAGGTGGTGGCTATATGTTGACACTTAGAGGAAAGGTAAATAATAATGATAAAACGAAATTTATGGTTGGATTTTCTTTAGACAATGATGCTAATGGCATACCAAAGGAATTTGGAATTTATGAAATGCAACCAATAAGAATTTATAGGGACGGGGGATGGTATTGTTATGACTAACAGTAACTTAAAAACCTTTGATAATTTTTACTCAAATATATAGGAGGGAAGAGATGAAAAAACGTACCTTGCTTTGGCTAGTTATAGCTCTTGTAGTATTCGGTGGCGGAGCATGGATGGCGAAAGAAGCAAATTTATTTCTGAGCCCACGAGCTAAGCAGTTAGCTTATCTGAAGGAGCATGAAGAAGAAATTGTAAAATTTGTAAAGTCTAAAAATTCAAAGATTGAATCTATTCAGATGGATTGGAATAGTTTAACTGTTGAACAAATAGGAAATGGAACTCCACAGGGTGGAGGTTATAATCTATCAGTGAAGGGTTCTTTTAATCATATAAAGGATTCTGACTTTACAATAGATTTTCGATTAAAAAATAAAAATGATGTACCTTCAATAGATCGGATTGGCATGTATAATCAGCCTAGAGTGTTAAAAAATGGAGGTTGGGACAAGTATGACGGATAGTAATCTAAAAGATTATAACAACTTTTATGATAGCTTAATCCCTCACTCATTCCCCACTGACTCCGAATACTTGCTAAAAGTATTTTTTTTTTACATTCATGATATAATATACTTAGATTCCACTATATAGGAGGAAAGAAATGAAAAAACGTACTTTAGTTTGGCTAATTTTAGCACTTGTAATTTTTGGAGGAGGCGCATGGATGGCACAGGAAACAAATCTATTTGGAGGAATAACTCTGAGCCCACGGGCTAAGCAGTTGGCTTATCTGAAGGAGCATGAAGAGGAAATGGCGAACTTCGTTAAATCTTGGAATTCAAAAGTTGAGAGTGTCCAATTTGATTGGGATAGTATGGAAGTTGGTCAGGTAGGAAATGGAACTCCTCAAGGCGGAGGTTATATGATGACAGTGAACGGTAGAATCAATAATAATAAGGATACTAAATTTACATTAGGTTTTCCACTAAAACGTAATTTAAATGAAATCCCTGAGAAACTTGTTATTATTCAAATGCAACCAATAAGAATTTTGAAAGGAAATTTATGGGATCTTTATGACTAACAGTAACTTAAAAACCTTTGATAATTTTTACTCAAATTTAATATTACTCATTCTCTACCAACTTAGAATACTTGCTAAAAGTATTTTTTTTTTACATTCATGATATAATATACTTAGATTCCGCTATATAGGAGGAAAGAGATGAAAAAACGTACTTTACTTTGGCTAGTTATAGCCCTTGTAGTATTTGGAGGAGGCGCATGGATGGCACAGAAAACAAATCTATTTGGAGGAATAACTCTGAGTCCACGGGCTAAGCAGTTGGCTTATCTGAAGGAGCATGAAGAGGAGATGGCGAACTTTATAAAGTCTAGAAATCCTAAAGTTGAAAGTGTCCAATTTGATTGGGATAGTATGAAAGTAGAAAATATAGGAAATGGTACCCCTCAAGGTGGGGGATATATTATAACATTGGATGGAAAAATAAATAACAATGAAGATACTGAATTTACAATTGGTTTCCCTATAGAATATAATAGCAATAGTATTCCCAATATTAAGAAAATTTCTGAAATGCAACCGATAAGAGTTTTGAAAGGCAACGTATGGGAGATTTATGACTAACAGTAATTTAAAAACCTTTGATAATTTTTATGCGGATTTAGCGCAATCGGCTTATATTGGTCGTCCCAATAATTTTCCACCTAAAAATAATTCAATAGAAGCAAGAGTGTTTGACTATTCAAAAGAAATAATTTATAACGAAGAAATCACCCCTGGAGGTAAACATCTACCCCATAATGGTAGAGTCTACTTGCAGCCGGATCCTGATTTGCGAGATACTTATAAAGTTACATCGATACCAGTTCCTGATGCGAATGGGATGAGGCAGGATATTCGTCACAAACGGTATCAAAAAGGACTCTTAACTGATGATGAAGCTGGTTTCAGTGCCTACTACTTAACGGATACGCCTACCTTGACTAATGATACTACGAAAACCTATATGACCATCCGCGGAAGTGATGCCATCAGTAAAGAAAATTGGAACGACTGGGTTGACAACGATGCTAAGTTCGCTCTCAATCATATCCATACGCCGCAAGCCAAGTTAGCGACAGTAGGAATGAAAACGAAGATCGCAGAGATGACTGAAAAAGCTCCGCAAGCTACGATGGACATCGCAGGTCACTCCTTAGGGACCATTGTCTCTGCGCAAGGGGTAGCTGGACTCACTGATGAAGAACTGGAGAAAATCAGCAAAGTCGTCCTCTTTGACGGCCCGGACACGACAAAGAGTTTAAAGAAAATGGGACTCAGTGACGAGAAAATCAAAAAGATTAGCGAAAAAATCGAGTACTATGTCAATCCTTTTGATGTCGTGGGGATGCTTAATCGTGAGCATACCATTACCAAATTACCTGGGGATTCCGATGAACCACTTAAGAAACCCGTCGGTAAAGTCAATGTCCTTGTCCCCTTGCATTATACCCAGATTACTGATCCAGAAAGTTCCCATGACTTTGGTGTTTTCCAATCGGATGGAAAGGGAAATTTATTGACTGCGTCTGAGGATTTTCACCCAGAATTGCTCAGGGCAGGTGAAAAGCTAGCTCGACTGATAGCGACAACGTTGGATTCACTCCGGGCTTTAGGAGTCGATGAAAATGTAGCCTCAAATGTTTTAAATGCCATTATGAGGGGTGAGTTTAAAATAAAGGCAGCTATTGGTTATGCTGTTTACGAGAATTTTACAACTGAATATAGTAAAATTGTCGAAGAAGTTCGTCAGGAATCTATAAAGTGGGATCGAGAAGCTATTCCTCGTTATCAGGAACAACTGAGAAATGGTAATCTTACAGGAGAAAAGAGAATTTTGGTCCGAGCTCAGTTGCTTCAGACAGCAGCCCAGTTGGCAAATTTTGACATGGAAGACAAAGTTAAATCTGTGAAAACCTTACTTTCAGATGCTAAGGAAGATATTCAAAACATGATAAAAGAGACAAGACAGACAGCGTTTGACATGGTTGGATATTTGTCAAGCTCAGAAGTTACGAATCTGCTTTCTGGTTTTGATACAACAAGCTTTTGGGATGAAGGCGTTGCAAGTGACACGAAGACTGCAGCAACATCCTTCCTGACACAAATCGAGCAACTGGGGGAAAGCTTGGTTAAAGCTAGTGGTTCCTTTGAGACCATAGATACAGATAGTGCTGAAGATTTTAACAATCTATTGGCGGATGTAAAACAAACATGGAGGGGAAAAAATGTTAGTCCTAACGGATGAGGATACCTTAATTACAAGAGAGCAACTCGATAGAGGCTTCAAAGAAAGAATGAAGGAACAAGAACGCCAAGCAGTCAGGGCCTTGGTAACTGCAAAAGAGTTGTCAATCCTTGCTAAAGGAACTGAGTTAGCTAAAAAGTTGCAGGAAGCAGCCGCAGATATGCAAGAGTATGCTTCTAAGACCTATGTAAACAATATTAAGGGAGGATTTGAGGGCAAGGCCGCTGATGCTGCTGAAACTTACTTGACCCAGACCATGCAAACCCCTACTTTACAGAGTCCGATTAAAAGCTAGGAGAAAACTGGTCATGGATAAAAAGGAACTTCAGAAACTAGAGGATGAGCATAATCGTAAATTACGAGACTTAGAGCGTTTGGAGATGGATTTGGATGATGATTTCCACAAGTTTAGCAGGGAGACGGATCATCTCCTAGAGGCGCTTTCCTATGCATGCAGAGACAGTAGTTTTGCTGAAATTCAACCATATATCTTTGAGATAGAGAATAATTTAGATAACTATCATAAACTTTACAAGAGTCGTATAGAGAATGTGCTGGAAGCTCGCCATCAAGAGAATAAAAACTTTTATAGAAAGTTAGAAGAAAAGAACGTTTAACAAATATACCTTATCAAAGAAGGATGATGTGAGTTTGTTATTATAGATAAAAAAAGAAGTAATTATACAAGAAAAGTAGATAATTTAACCCTTCTTACTAGTTTTTAGATGGAAATAGCTCTTATTTTTTTATAAATAGAATAAAAAATGAATTTTAAACTTGCAATTAAAGCAAATTGTTGATATAATGAGGGAGTAAATTAATATAAAGGAGTTTCACATGGCTTTAATTCAATTAACAACAGAAGAATTGCGTACCTCTGCTCAAAAGTACACTCAAGGTTCTGAGGAAGTAAGACAAGTACTTCGTACATTGACTCAAGAGCAAAATACTATCCGAGACAACTGGAAAGGTGCTGCTTTTGAGAGCTTTGATCGCCAATTCACAGAATTGTCTCCAAAAATTGAGGAGTTTGCAACTTTGCTTGATGAGATCAATGCACAGTTGAACAAGGTTGCTGAAATTGTTGAACAAAACGACCAAGATCTTGCATCACAAATTTAATTTGTTATATAAGTGGCTTTAGGAGGGCGAGAGCCTTCCTATTTTTTATGACGGAGAAGATTTAAAGTAATATGAGGAAGAATAGAATTTTTAAATATATAGGAAGTAGTTTGTTAGCATTAGGATTGCTTGCATTGATTATTTTTTTGAATCTATCTGTTCAAAAAAATACAACGATTAGCAATGAAAATAATGCAAAGGCTAATCAGCAGACAAAATTAAATGTAGCTATCGTAAATGAAGATAAGCCTGTCTACGTAGATACAAAAGAATACAATCTAGGTGCTAGTTATGTAAAAAATATCGAGCGTGATAATTCACAAAATTGGTCTGTTGTCCCTCGTGGAGCAGCTGATTCTGGGTTAGAAAGTGGGAAATACCAACTCGTTTTAACAATTCCTAGTGACTTTTCTGAAAAAATACTCGATATTAACAGCATCAATGTTGATAAGACAACTATCAATTATAAGGTGAATGCGCAAGGAAATTTGCAAGTAGAAAATGATGCAAATAAACTAGCGAAAGATATTGTTTCTGATTTGAATGGTCAGTTAGTTGACATGTATATGGCTAGTATTTTGAACAACCTTTATACAGCACAAAAGAATGTTCAAGCTAGCTCACAGATACAAGCAACCAATATCGGAAACTATCGTACGAATTTATATAATACAGCTATCAACTCTAAAAATCTTTTCCCAACTCTCTATAGTATGTCTAGTTCCTCTGTTGACGCCAACACTGCTTTAAAGACAGGTTTGGAGGGCTACTCACAGATTTTTGGTCGTTTTGATGTTTCGCAGATTGCCTATGGCGAGAAGTTTGGAACTCTACTTAAGAATAGAGTAGATGAGAAGAAAAATCATGCGGATGTTATCACTGGGCTCATTTCTCAGAGTCGGGAAGACGTTAAGGGACAAATTGAAACCTATAAGGAATTAATTAAAGCTCAAGGTAGTCTGACTGCGAATATAGATGGAACACCAGCATCCACTGATGGAACGTCACCAGAAGTTGAGGCTTACTATAAAAAAGTAGCAGAAAGCATCAGCACAGAGATTGGTAGCTTACAGAAAAATCTAACAGATGAAAGAACCAAGTTTGAAAATCATAAAAATGATATTCATAACTTTATTGATGAGAAATTAGCCACTTACTATGGAACAAGTGAGAAGAGCAAAATCACTCTTGATCGATTTTTGGATAAAGCTGCAAACAAGGATTTAGAGAAGGTTGAGGAATCTCTAAAAGAGCAGCTGGCTTCTGCAATCTCAGAATTACCCAAAGAAGACTTTAGTGGAAAAGAATTTAGTGGTTTTGGTATGACACCGATCACAATTCCTTCTGTAAACTATACAGATTTAAAAACGATTAAAGAGCCAAGCGACGAGATTTCTTTGACGGACTTGAAGAATCTGGAACATCTGGCAATCACGAGTACGAGTGCTGTTGGACGAACAGGAACAAAGGCTAAGGTATCATGGAAGGCTGGAACAGGAGTGACGGTTCATTCGGTCACTTATGATGGCACACCAGTTGAGTTTGGTCAAGAAATTGATTTGAAGACGGGTGGGACTTTCAAAGTAGCCTATAGTGTTGCAGAGGCAGCTCCGACTCCAACTACAAGTTCAACGGGGGCTTCAAGCCCAACTCCAAAAGCGGAGCCAAAGACTGTTGATATTTCCTTGAATGATGTTCAAGCAGTCAGTGCTCCGATAGATGTCTTAGCCGTTCAGCAAGCAGCAGTGACTTATGGACAAAAGGTTCAGAAAATAGCTTCTGACTACCAAAAGGTGGAAGCACTCAGACAAGCATACAATACTGTCAAAGAGTTACGAAATAGTGATGTAACAGATGCTTTATCAAATATTTGGCTTGAAGCTATTAGTTCAAACCTGAAGAAGTATGAAGACAGTCTGACTGCACCTGCTAGCGATACAGATACAGAGGGTACTAAAGAGAAAGTAGATAAAGCCTTGTCAAAACTGACTACTCTCAAGCCTGTTCTAGAAAAAAATGTGAAGGATGTTTTGACTACCAACCAAGAATTGAATACAAAAATCAATGAACAGTTAGAGTTGTACAAGAAGTTGGAAGAAAATCTAAAGGATTTGGTTGAGAAGCAAGGGAAAGGCAATGATGCTTTTGAAGAGACTAATAATCAATTGGCTACCCTAAATTCGGATTATGCAGCTCTCTTGTCAGAAACTACGGGTGTGAAGGAATCTTCTCAAAGTAATGTCAAAGCTGCAGAGTCTGTGAATGAGACTTTAGGTAATTTCAATCGTGAATTGTCAAACGCTCAAACAAGTACTGAAAAGTTGTCACAAGATGCTGACTCCTTGATGACGCAGTTTAACGAAGAATTAACTAACAATGGAAACTTTGTAGAATCCTTTGTGAAGGTTCTGAATAATGCCTATCAAAATGGGGTACCAAATGAAGTGTTGTTGAACTTCTTATCCAACCCTGTTACCCAAAATGCTACTTCAGTGAAAGCGACTGTCAATGTTTACCGTCCATTTACATGGATTTTACTATTGGAGATTGTTAGTCTCTTTACAGCCTATCTGTTTGCAACTCAAAACGTTATTCGCAAAGTCAAAGATAAGTTCAAACTTGATAAGTTACATGATACAGACTTGATGACGGTAACCATCCTATCTGCTTTAAGTATCGTTGTCGGATTGGTAGTTGGTGTTGTATCAAGTGTTCAGCTACAGGTTGGTCGTGAATATCAACCATCTTGGGTTCTATTAATTGTTTTAGCCGCATTTGTACTGATTCAAGGACAATATCTATTGCTTAAACATTTCCGAGTGATTGGTATGGGACTCTCCTTCTTTATGATGATTAGCTTTGTCTACCTATCAAATGCTATTGGGACAACAGCAAGTCTAACTGGTTTCCCAGCATTTATCAAAAATCTCAATGCGTTATCAATATTAGAAGGTTTGCTTTCAGGATACTTTGATGGACATCCAGCAGCAATTATCGCTTTTGTTGCAACGATTGTTGTCATAGCTGTTTTACTTGTTATAAATGTTTTTATCAGAGAAAGTAGTTTGTGGTTTCAAGCAAGCCAAGTTGAGAAAGAATAGAAAATAGAAATATGAAGAAAATCATTCTTTTCCTTCTTACCTTAGTAACATGTGCAGCAGTCTCTGGGGCTGCTGCAGATGATTTGAAGGATAACAGTCTGCAGATTGATGATTCCCGACTTGAAAAGAAAGAGGGATTGAAATTTGGTCTACAGTCTGAACAAACCAAGGAGCTTTTTAATGAAGCAACTCAAAAGAGGTTGCAGGACATGCAACAGCATCAAGAGGAACAGTTGATCACAGAAAGGGGCCAACTGTTTTCTGCTATACAGAGACCAGTGAAAAAATCTTCTGAAGAACAGTTGTTTCAGCCCAATGCTCAAAAAACAATTAAATTTCAAACAAATATAGGCCATGTAGAAAAAGGTGGTCTGAATGACTTTCTTCCAGAGATATTCTATGTGGTGTTGATTTTCTTGCTCTTTGGAGCAACGGCAGTAATGAGTTATCGTGTGATGGTAGAAGGGATGGACTAAGTTTTTAACTAGTCTGTCTAAATAACTTAGAAAAGGATAAACCAGACATAGGAGGCGTGTAAAAGGTGGAGCAACATATCAATATTACCCTACGTTTGAGAGAAAGAGATGTGGATATTCGCATTCCACGGCGAATTGAAGTGCGCCGGCTGGTGCGAGAAGTGGATACGATTTTTTATCCAGGTATCAAGCGAAAAAAATATCAATTAAGAATTGTCAATAAAGGTTTGTTGATTGATGAAGGGAAACATCTGTCTGATTATCCTATGACGACAGGAGATTTAGTAGAAATTGAGGAGATATAGGTGGCTGAAGAAAAATTTGAATTTGGTGGACAGTTGTTTGTCTATGAAAAAAATGAAACAAACTGGGAATTAACACTCAAACGTTCAGATGTTGCGAGTCAAGATTTACGGGAACTCTTACTATTAGATTTGCATCATCCATTCTTTTTGGAGCAATCGATGGTATCTGATGAGGATAGTGTCACCTTCTCCTATCAAGTCGAAGCTCATGGACTGACTTATGAGGAAATAAAGGAACGTACCATTTCGGAAAGAATCCGTTTGGCCCTAAACGTTTTTCGTCTAGAGGGCGCCTTGGAGTTACCTGTGACTTTCCTTTTGCACCCAGTAAATCTCTTTATTACCAAGGATGCTCAGGCTAAGATTGCTTATCGTGGAATTCCTGGTCTGATGGTTCCTCAATCCATATCCTCAGAAGATTTTTTACGCCAGGCTAAATGTTTTACAGTAACACTATTTAGCGATTTGGATTTCATGGATCTTTATAATGGTTCCTTGGAATTAGAGACCTTGCCCGACTTCTTAAATGACCTATGTCAGGCAGATGATATAGAGGCTGCAGTAGCTGTTTTGGAGAAGTACTACACGGAGAAGGCTGCGAAAGAACGGGCAGATTTGGTCTTGGTTCCAAGTAGACGCCATCGTGTCTTTAAACTGGCAACGATTTGGTTAACAGCCAGCGTTGTCTTGTTGATCGTTCCACTGATCTATCTGATTTTTGTGCAAAATCCTTTCAAAGAAAAGATGTTGCAGGCAGATACTGCCTTTATTAAAGTGGATTATAGTGGTGTTATTACAGAATTAGAGAGAATTGATCCAGCTAGCTTGCCGAATACGCAAAAGTATGAGTTGGCTTACTCTTATATTCAGGGGTTGGAATTTTCTTCTGAACAAAAGAAAGTCATCTTGAACAACGTAACACTCAAGTCAGATGAGCTTTATTTGACTTACTGGATCCAGGTTGGGCGCAATCGCTTTGAAGAGGCTCTTGATATTGCCAAACGGATTAACGACAGTGACTTGATTCTCTATGCTTTGACTCAGGAAATCAAGCAGGTTCGAGAAGATGGCAACTTGTCAGGGAAAGACCGTGAAAGTAAGTTGAATACTTTGGAAAGCGAGTATAAGAAATACTGGGATAGTCGAAGTGAGCTACTAACGAGTGAATCAAGCTCCAATGCTTCTACAACTCCTAACCCTCAAGACAAGGCTTCTGAAACCAAACCGTCATCTGAGAAGAAACCTGTTCCAAGTAGCTCCTCTAGCAATTAAAGTAGACCAAGGAGAGAAATTATGAAAAAACAAATCATTTTCTACAGCCAAGGTCTACGTTATGAAGTAGAACTGAGTGCAGATAAGACGGTCTTGGTCGGGGCGACTGAAAAGGCCCAAGTCTACCTTTCTCAACAGGAAAGACCGATTCAGCTCAAGGTCGATGGTGACGAGGTCTTTTATCAGTACGACGATGAAGTGGGACTCTTGAAAGATGGTCTGCGTTTGGGTGAGGTCGTCTTTTATCTCCGAGAAGGGGAGCCAAGGGTTTATGACCTTTTGGATTTATCAGAGTTTCAGATTGGCTCTCAAAAAGGTGCATTGATCACACTAGATGGAGATGTTGAACTCTTACTCCAAAAATCCCAAAATCAATGGAAGCTAACTCGACTAAAAGGCGCATTTTATCGAAACAATCATCTGGAACAAATGGACCAGCAATTGATTGGTTTTGGAGATGAGTTGAGTCTAGGGGCGGTGACGATCAAGTTCTATTCTGATGAAGTATGGGTTCAGGGTCCTGCCCAAGTTGGGCCACAACTGACTCTGAGAGAACCATCTCGATATGGTTTTTATGAAGATTATCCAGATTATCATCGTTCTCCACGGATCATCTATCGTGGTAGCGAGGATAAAATCTTGATCAATCCCCCAGGCCAGGAGCCGGTTAAGCCGAGCGATGAACTGTTAAAGCTGATCGTTCCTCCTTTAATGATGGTCGGGGTAACTGTCTTGATCACCTTGATTCAACCTCGAGGGATCTATATTCTTGCGACAGTAGGGATGTCCATAACCACAATGATTTTTTCTATCCGTGGTTTTATCAAAAATCGTAAAAAGTACAAGGCTGATAAGAAGGAACGGGTCGATCTCTATCGCCTTTACCTGAAAGATAAGGTCAAGGAATTGACTCGTCTGGAGCGAGAACAAAAAGAAGGGATGCACTATCATTTTCCAACGATTTTAGAATTGACGGACTTGGTTGAGAGTTACAATCACCGGATTTATGAAAAGACTCCCTTGCATTTTGACTTTTTATACTATCGTTTGGGACTCGGGAAAATGCCGACTAGCTATGACTTGAAATACGGTCAACAGGAGCGTAGCGGTAAGAAGGATGCTCTAGAAGAAGAGGGTTACGCTCTCTATAGTCGTCACAAAAAAATCCCAGATATGCCAATCCCGGCAAACCTCAGCCATGGACCGGTGGGTTATATTGGACCTAGAAATCTCGTCCTAGAGCAACTGCAGCTTTTGGTGATGCAGCTAGCAACTTTCCATTCTTATCATGATGTGCAGTTTATTACGATCTTACCTGAAGAGGAAAAAGAGCAATGGTCTTGGATGCGTTGGCTTCCTCATGCCAAACTGCAAGAACTCAATGTCCGCGGTTTTGTCTACAATCAACGAACACGGGACCAAGTTCTGAATAGTTTGAACCAGATCTTGAAACTACGTCGTAGTCAAAAGGAAGAAGCATCCCACAAGGAGAGCACCCTCTTCCATCCTCATTACGTGGTTTTAGTGACCGATGAGAAGCTGATTTTGGATCATATCATCATGGAGTTCTTTACCGAAGATCCAACGGAATTAGGCTGTTCTCTCATCTTTGTAGAGGATGTCATGAGTTCCTTGTCTGAGAACATCCAGACAGTGATCAATATCAAGGACCGCAATACGGGCCAACTGGTCATGGAAGAAGGAGTTTTGAAAGAGACGGACTTCCGTTTGGACCATTTCCCAGCAGATTATGATAAGGAGCGGATCGCCCGTACCTTGGCACCGCTCAATCACCTCCAAAACCTGAAGAGTTCGATCCCAGATTCTGTGACCTTTATGGAAATGTATGGGGCGGAAACCTTTGAGGATTTGCAGGTATCGAGCCGTTGGAAAAAGAACGCACCTTACAAGAGTTTGGCTGTGCCGATTGGTCTGCGTGGTCAGGATGACCTGGTTCAGCTCAATCTGCATGAAAAAGCCCATGGACCACATGGTTTGATCGCAGGGACGACTGGTTCAGGGAAGTCAGAAACCATCCAATCCTATATCTTATCCCTCGCTGTTAACTTCCACCCTCATGATGTGGCTTTCTTGCTGATTGACTACAAGGGTGGTGGGATGGCCAATCTCTTTAAAAACCTTCCCCATCTCTTGGGGACGATTACCAACTTGGATGGTGCCCAATCTATGCGGGCCTTGGCTTCGATCAATGCGGAGATCCATCGTCGTGAACGACTCTTTGGAGAGTTCGAAGTCAACCATATCAATCAATACCAGAAAAAATTTAAAAACGGAGAAGCGACAGAACCGCTCCCTCACCTCTTTCTCATCTCAGATGAGTTCGCAGAGCTCAAGGTCAACCAGCCCGACTTTATCAAGGAGTTGGTATCTATCGCGCGTGTCGGACGTTCCCTCGGTGTCCACTTGATCCTAGCAACTCAAAAGCCATCTGGTGTGGTGGATGACCAGATCTGGTCTAACTCACGCTTCAAGATCGCCCTTAAGGTGGCGGACCGTTCGGACTCCAATGAAATGCTTCATACACCGGACGCAGCCGAGATCACCCAGACAGGACGTGCCTATCTACAGGTCGGGAATAACGAAGTCTATGAACTCTTCCAGTCAGCTTGGTCAGGGGCGGATTACCAGCCGGACAAGGACGATATGGGGATCGAGGACCATACTATCTACCTGATCAATGAATTGGGCCAATATGAAATCTTGAATGAAGACCTATCAGGCTTAGAAGATGTGGATGAGATCAAGGAAGTTCCGACAGAGTTGGATGCGATAGTGCACCATATCCAGCTCTTGTGTGAAGAACAAGAGATTCCTCCAGTACCACAGCCATGGTTGCCACCGCTCAAAGAGCGAATCACGCTAGACGAGCTGGAAGAAGTGCAACCGACAGTAGCCTGGGGACAAGAGAAACCACTCTCTGTCCTCTTGGGGATGGCGGATATCCCGCAGGCCCAGAAGCAGGAAGCTGTCTCTATCAATCTCTCCAAGGATGGTCATATCCTTCTCTACGGAAGTCCGGGTACAGGAAAGACCACCTTCCTTCAGACAGCTGGGATGGACTTGGCTCGCAAATTCAGTCCCAAGGCTCTTACCATGTACTTGATGGACTTTGGTACCAATGGTTTGGCTCCATTGTCCAAGCTTCCACAGGTGGCGGATACCATGCTTTTGGACCAAACAGAGAAGATCTCTAAATTTGTACGAATCATGGAGAGAGAACTCAACCGTCGTAAGAAACTCCTTGCGGACTATGGTGTTGGAACCTTGGAACTCTACCGTCAGGCCAGTGGTCAGGAAGAGCCGGCTATCGTCATCCTCTTAGATAGCTATGAGGCCTTCAAGGAAGAAGCCTATGAGGCGGAACTCTTCAAGCTCTTGGTGCGTATCTCTCGTGAAGGTCTCAGTATCGGGGTTCACCTCTTGGTGACAGCCGGACGTCAGACCAACCTTCGTGCTCAACTCTACTCAAACTTCAAGCACCAGTTGAGCCTGCCACAGAATGAGGCAGGTGAAGTGCGGGCCATCGTGGGCTCTACGCCACTCGCTATGACTATGGAAGACATCAAGGGCCGTGCCCTTATGAAGCGGGAAGAGGTGGATGTCATCCAGCTGGCACTCCCAGTTTATGGAGCCAATGATACCCAAGTCCTCAACAACCTACGTCAGGAAGTGGCTTCCCTCCAAGAAGCCTGGACAGGACAACGCCCAAGTGCCATTCCAATGGTACCAGAGGAGTTGACAGAGAAAGACTTCTATAGCCGAGCAAGTGTGCAGACTGCCTTTGAACACGGACTCGTGCCATTAGGACTTGACTTGGAGACAGTTGAGCCTGTTACTTGGAATCTGGCTAAAGGAAATCTCCTTTATTTAACAGATAAGGAAGAACAGATGACGGCCTTGGTAAAACACATTGCCAAAGGGAAACAGAAGGTCATCGTCTTGGCACCACAATTTTCTAAACTCAATCTTGAGAGATTTGGGGAAGAAGTCATTTACGAGAATGAAATACAAAACATTGAAAATAGGCTAGAGCTTCTTGAATCGGAAATTCATAAGCGAAATCAAGAGGGCTTAAAAGAACATGTAGTTACTATCGTTCTTTATAATATCACCGAAATAATTGGAAATTTGACACCTGTGGCACAAAAGAGACTAGAGTTTATCTTTAAACAAGGTTTACTAGCAGGCTATGCTTCAATTGTTATTACGAGCCAAAGTATTTCTCGTAATATAGAGGCTCCGTTGCGTCTAGCAAAAGGATTCAAACAAGCTTTGATTAGCATGAGACTCAATGATCAAAACGTTGTACCTGTCACAAAGAAACCTCTAAGAGAGACTATGTTAGAAAATCAAGTTCATTATTTTGTTTGTGAGAGCACATACATTAAGATCAAGGCTTTGATTCGCTAAATTCTTAATAAAAAGAAAAATAACGAATCAATATTGAATATTATAATTGCGGAGTAAAGAAAGATGAAAAAAATAAAAATAATTTTATGGTTAATGATAGGAGGAGTTATACTTATGACAGCATCGTTATTGAATGGATGTAGTTTGGGTGGTGAGACCATTCCCAAAAACAGAACAAAAGAACAGTACGAATTTGAAAAAACCTTTGAACCTATGTTTAAATTTTTAGAACAAGACAAGAAAGATTTTACGGGATTAAAGGCATACACTAGTAGAATTTATATAAAAAATCAAGATGAAGTTAAAAAATACGAAGTGGATTTAGATATCACTCAAGCTGATATTAAAGGTGATTATACAATAACAATTGGGGAGAATAACGAAACTGTTCCGGTTACATATTCTAATGGGAAGTTAAATTATGGGTCGGAGGTAACTCCTTTATATGATGAAGAAATTCTTAATCTAGTGGTACAAAGAGATTTCTTTACTTCTCTAGATGTAAAGGAGACCTTTAAGAGTGCAGAAACAGAACTGCGTGAGATTGTATATCAGCCAGAAAATAGCTCTGACCTCTATAAACATCTAAAAAGCAAATATGATTTACCAGAGGAAACAACATGTATAGTATTAGTAAATTATTCCAGCTCAACTATATATAGAGTAACTATTCAACTAAAATCTAATCAAAAGATTGTGCAAATTAGTAGTGTTATTTTTGAAAAAGAATGAGGTGTTCATGAACGAAATTGAAAAGAGTAATCGCCGAGTTGAAATGTCAGCTGTTTTATCGGATGCAGTATATAATTATGAAAAAGCATATACGGGAGCAATAGTGGGCGATCCTGAAACAGTAACAAAAGATGTTTTGCGTGATGCTGGTATAGATAAGGATAGTTATGACATCGTAGACAAAATGTACGATCCAGATTCAGGTGTTGCGGCGATTGCCGTTTATGATAAGGTGACAAAAGAGACTTATATCTCATACGCTGGAACCAACATGGATGCTGATGGTCATAAGGATATAATTGTAGATGCAGCGATTGGATTAAATGATACTTTGTACCTGAAAGAAAAGAATAAACCAGCACTTGATTTCTATGATAGAGTAGAAGCGAGTGGCCGTTATATTAGCACAACTACTGGTCACTCTTATGGAGTGTTTCAGAGCGGGAGAGTGGCATTAGAAAGACAAGTTCCTTATAATATTGGCTATCAAGGAGCACCTCAGTCAGTAAATGGGAAGACTGCCCAAGAGATGGTCATGGATGGCGACTCTACTATACTAAAAGCGTTTAACTTGTTAGATGAATTAATGCACTCTGTGGCTGACGGTAATACGATGATAGGACCATATTGGAAGTATCTCTCTCGCTTAAAGGCTACCTCTCCTGAGGACGTTAAAGCTGCTAAAGAAGAGGCAAAGCGAATTGAAGAGTTGAAAAAAAATTATAAAGGTTCCTCTGTGACATTTTCTACAACTCGAGACTTTTTAACGAATCTTGTCTGGGCTCAAGATGGAAAGGAGATTTCTTTTGGAGGACAGGCACTGGATAATAGCGCATACGAAACATTATTGGATAATAATACTCCAGCATTGTTGAATATTTTAGGAATTACAAGAGAAGCCAAGTATCCTGAAAATGTTGTTGCGATTGATCTACCGATTCCTCATAATATGAAAGACTACAGAAAAAGTGTTGCAGCTATGGAATATACGAAGCAAGTAGTTCTGGAACAGTTATTTGCAGTTGATATAGATGGAGATGGTTCATTAGATTTTGCAGTGACTTCAGAGAATACAACAACTCGAGATTTGTTGAAAAAGTATGGTGACTCAAAAGAAATTCGCTTAGATACAACCTCTATGATAATTTTGATTACAAATCTGAAAGCCAGTTTAGGACATGCGGAAGATCTGCTAGAAGTAGTTAAGCGTACAAATCAGGCTAATGAGAATGTTATGAATAATTTATCGAGTCGTACAAACAATCTCAAGGAAGCTGTCTTCCAACATTTGCAATCGATTAGTTTGATTGAAGCTATAAAAAAGATAGATAAATCGTTCAGCGATTATGATGGTATGAAAGAGACTTTTGACACTCTCAAAGCGTATAATTCCTACGACTTCTCTAGAAACTTTGATTGGTTAGGCTTTAGTGGATTAAATGACTATTTTGATAGTGAAGGGAACAGTTTTGATCATGGAGCGATTACATCAAAATTAAATAGTATGAAATCTAATAGTGACTCAATTCTTCTCGATATTGAAGTACATAAAATGACTTCAAAAGGAAAATCTGAAGGAAATCTATTTGCTGAATCAAATACATCTACTTACTTGGGTCGGAGAGGTGCAGAACTGGTGAATTCATTTGAGGGAATGATTGAGAAAAGTACGAAAGGTTTAGATAAGCGTTCACATTTTGGAGATGGGATTCCACAAGCTGTTAATGAAATTTTAAAAGTACTGGAACAAAACATTCAGACGATCATTTCTTGCATTTCCTATACTATTTCTGTGGCAGAAATTATTAAAACGGCTTTAGAGGAAACCGATAGGGGACTGGCTAGAAATATTGATAGTCTAGATTTTAGCTCGGTGCCAAATGTCAATACAAGCGTTTCTCAGGATTATAATACCTACTTAGAAGAAAGTGGAATATTTGATGATCGTGATGTCATTAATGCTTTTGATGATCAGATAGATGTAAGAGCTGAGGATTTAGCAAATAAAATGTCAACAGCATTTAGTAATTACCTAGATAGTGCAAAAGGATATATTGAACAGACAAATAAAGTTATCAACACTTCAAAGGATAATCTACAAGAACTTATTAACGATTTCCCTACTGAAATTTATTACAAGAATAAATTTGATGATAAGGACGATAAAAAGTTCTATGGAATTGTGGAGACCCAGATTTCAGTATCTGGTACAATTCGAACAGCGGCTTCAGAGCTTGATACTTTGGATATAGACTTGACCACAGTTGCGACAACGATAAATCTAGTTGTATCTATGTTGGGTGGTTTCAAACCTGCGTTCAGGAATGGAATGGAAGATGCATTTTATGGGGCGGCCAATTTGAAAGGTGTAGTCCGTTCTCAAAAGGCAGTTGGGGCAGTAATAAAATCATTGCAGATTCGATTTACAAATTTCAAGAGCGATTTAGATAGTCTTGCTTCAGGTTCTGCTGTACAAGCACTGGGGTATAAACTTGGGGACATGATAAATCTCATTGGTAATGTTAGTCATGTAATTGATGACTGCTTTGGTGATGATTAAAAGTTAATTTCGATTATATCATCAAACAGGAATGTTATATTTTTCAAAATGTTCAACAAAATAAATGAAAAGTAATACCAACTTTTGCTTGGAATCATTAACCACCTGAATTATTTTCAGGTGGTTTTCTTTCATTATTCCATACAGTGTTCAGTTTTTCTTACAATATATCTCTTATGGTATAATGAGTTAGAGCCTCTTCCTTATCTCAGATGAATTCGCAGAGCTCAAGGTTAACCAGCCTGACTTCATCAAGGAGCTGGTATCCATCGCTCGGGTCGGACGTTCCCTCGGTGTCCATTTGATCCTAGCTACTCAAAAGCCATCAGGTGTGGTGGATGACCAGATCTGGTCCAACTCACGTTTCAAAATCGCCCTTAAGGTGGCGGACCGTTCGGACTCAAATGAAATGCTTCATACACCGGACGCGGCCGAGATCACCCAGACAGGACGTGCCTATCTACAGGTCGGAAATAACGAAGTCTATGAGCTCTTCCAGTCTGCCTGGTCAGGCGCGGATTACCAGCCGGACAAGGACGATATGGGGATCGAGGACCATACCATCTACCTAATCAATGAATTGGGCCAATATGAGATCTTGAATGAAGACCTATCAGGCTTAGAAGATGTGGATGAGATTAAGGAAGTTCCGACAGAGTTGGATGCGATAGTGCACCATATCCAGCTCTTGTGTGAAGAACAAGAGATTCCTCCAGTACCACAGCCATGGTTGCCACCGCTCAAAGAGCGAATCACGCTAGACGAGCTGGAAGAAGTGCAACCGACAGTAGCCTGGGGACAAGAGAAACCACTCTCTGTCCTCTTGGGGATGGCGGATATCCCGCAGGCCCAGAAGCAGGAAGCTGTCTCTATCAATCTCTCCAAGGATGGTCATATCCTTCTCTACGGAAGTCCGGGTACAGGAAAGACCACCTTCCTTCAGACAGCTGGGATGGACTTGGCTCGCAAATTCAGTCCCAAGGCTCTTACCATGTACTTGATGGACTTTGGTACCAATGGTTTGGCTCCATTGTCCAAGCTTCCACAGGTGGCGGATACCATGCTTTTGGACCAAACAGAGAAGATCTCTAAATTTGTACGAATCATGGAGAGAGAACTCAACCGTCGTAAGAAACTCCTTGCGGACTATGGTGTTGGAACCTTGGAACTCTACCGTCAGGCCAGTGGTCAGGAAGAGCCGGCTATCGTCATCCTCTTAGATAGCTATGAAGCCTTCAAGGAAGAAGCCTATGAGGCGGAACTCTTCAAGCTCTTGGTGCGCATCTCCCGTGAAGGTCTCAGCATAGGGGTTCACCTCTTGGTGACAGCCGGTCGTCAGACCAACCTTCGTGCTCAACTTTACTCGAACTTCAAGCACCAGTTGAGCCTGCCACAAAATGAGGCAGGTGAAGTGCGAGCCATCGTGGGCTCTACGCCACTCGCTATGACCATGGAAGATATCAAGGGACGAGCTCTCATGAAGCGTGAAGAGGTGGATGTCATCCAGCTGGCGCTCCCAGTTTATGGAGCCAATGACACCCAAGTCCTCCATAACCTACGTCAGGAAGTCGCTTCCCTCCAAGAAGCCTGGACCGGACAGCGCCCAAGTGCCATTCCGATGGTGCCAGAGGAGTTGACGATGGATGTATTTCTCAATCTGCCTACAACTCAAGAAGCGATTCAAAATCATGCATTACCGATTGCAATTAGTTGCGAGGAAGCTGAGATTATCCCAATTAATCTATCTACATTAAAAAATATTGTAGTTTTATCAGAAAGCAAGCAATCTCTTCAGTATTCAATTTGTCATCTAGTTAGTGTAATTAATCACTGTCTAGACAATGGTCATGTATTGTTAGTAGACTCTAACGAAGAGTATTCATTCTTAAAAGAAAAGGCAAATGCATATATTTCAGGAGAAGAAATCTTAGATCTATTTAGTAATCTTGATAAGGAGATAACAAACAGAAAAGAAACTCCAAAAGATGTTCAAACTTTCATCGTTATACCGGACCTGACTTCTTTTGTTGAAAAAGTTTCTATATCTGAAGATGAATTTTATCAATTGTATATTAATGCTTATAAATACGGTCTGCACTTTATTACTGCGGGTTCAAAATCAGTATTCTTTAAGGTAAATCCTGTGATTAAAGTCATTAAGGAAAATATTACAACAGCAGTTATTGCTATGCGTTTATATGATCAATCAATTGTGGAACACAATTCAAATAATAGAGAGAAAAAATTAGAGTGGGATCAAGCCTACATTTATGATAAAGGAAGAACTCAAAAAGTAAAATTAATCAAACAAGAAATCGAGGAATAAATTATGTCAGAAAAACTTTACCCATTAGGAACAGTAGTGTATTTAAAAGAAGGAACAGAAAAACTCATGGTTATCGGTCGTGGGGTCGTTTACCAGGATCAGGAAACAAACTCTGAGATGTTTGTAGATTATATGGGTTGTCTTTACCCAAGTGGTATCAATCCAAATAATACAATATTCTTTAATCAAGAAAATATTGATCGAGTTGTTTTCAAAGGTTTTGTGGATGAAGAGGAAGAACGTTTCATAGAAATTTATCAAAATTGGGAGAAGTCTCTTACGATCCCTAAAAAGAAAATAGATTAAACAAAACTCTGACGGAGGTGGTCGTAGATGAATTATAAGGAAAGAATTGCTGCTTTGAATACTTTTAAAACTGCCATAACAGAAGGAGATACAACAGATAGTGTATCAGGTGTTTCTACAGATATTTCTGGTTGGGAAGGTAATGCTGATTCGAAGTTTGATGATTATGTTCTAACAATTAAGGCCGACTGTGCAGATATTTCTGCCAAAAAGGCAAGTTTTCTTAGTGAGGTTGATGGGAGAATATCCCAAATTCAAGCGATGTTTGATCTTGATGTTGCTTTAAATAGTTGGAGATTGGGCATGGTGTACGATTCAAAAGATTCGGCAAACAATAAAGCTCTAGTATATGATTCTATTAGCCAAGCTGATTTGGATTCGAGTGTACGTGATTATCTATTGGGTATGGTTTATTAGGGGGTAACATGACTACTATCAAGATGGACAAAGAAACATTTGTATCATAGGTTGAGAAATTGATACAAAACGTTGATAATTATACAAAAAGTGTGACAACTTCTGCTTCCCAATTTAGTTTATTTCAAAGTGATTTGTTGGGGGACGGCTATACTAAATTATTTAATAAAGTAGATTCAGAATTAAAAAACCAAAAGCTCTTAGTGGCAGAATGCATTGTATTGTCTGAAAGTGCAAAAAGTTTTGCTGAAGAGATTTCGTCTGCTGAATCTTCTGTTTCATTTTGAGTGAAGGGGGATAGATTATGGCAGAAATAAAATATATCGCAGATCAACATAAACAGTTTCAAGATGAGTTACAAAAAATTGGGGATGGGTTTGATAACCTGATTACAGAATTAGGGAATGTTAAAACATCCGTTAGTTCAAATCTTAAGGGTGAAGCAGCTACTGCATTGGAAACTGCAATTAATGATTTAACTGCAAAATTAACAAAAGCAAAGACTAATTGGCATACGACCAATGAAAATGCGAAAAAAGTAGAAGAGATCATCAAAAAAGCAGATGAAGATGCTAAGAAGATAGTGGATGAGCAGAAATAAGGAGGATTTGCATGGCTGATGGAGTATTTACAATTCCAATGAGTGAGTATTACAGTAAATCAAGTGAGCTTAAGGGGAAAGTTTCAGATTTGATTACTGATGTTGAAAATAATTTTTTAAGTAAGGTTAGTGCGAATATTGATACACTGGATGAACAAGATATCAGTGTTGTAGAAGGCTTTGCCTCTTATACGAACGCTAAGAGCAAATTAGAAACTCTGAAAGAATATGAGACACAACTAACGAAGATGTCCTCGGAAGGAGATAGCAATCCTCTAAATGGAGTGGTGAGTCTAGATAAACAGTATAGCGCCAAGTTTTTGGATGTTTCAAAAGGAGCAGACTCTCAAACGGTTGCATCAGCTATTTCTGCAATTGACCGAAATATTAGTTCACAAGCAGAGGTGATAAAAGCGAGAGAGAGTTTTCTTGCTTTTATATCCAGTTTGACAGGAATAGGTGAAAAAGAAGCAATCGCTAAAATCCTTGGGATAGATGTCAAAGATCTTGGTAAGTGGGCGAAAGCTGCGGCAGATAGAATCAAGGGTGCTGATGATTTTTCGAAATTACTAGACACTTTATATACAGGAAGTGGTAAGGGAATATCATTTCAAACACTCTTATATAGTAAAGAAATAGGTCAAGCTCTTCAAAGCTCCCCGTTGGTAGAAAAAGTATTAACCTTTATGATGGACCTGCCCGATGCAATAAAAAGCACTAAATGGGTTAGTAAGTTAAGTAAGCTTGTAGGGCCTGTTACAAAGGGATTCAAACACATCAAAACAGCAGCTTCGTTTTTTATGGGAGAGTATGCAACAGGGCTTGGTAATATAGCAAAGGATTTTATAAAAAGTGACAAGTTTAAAATCGGGGGAGAAATTGTAGGTTGGGGTGTATTGACCGTGGAAGAGGGAGTCAATATCTATAAGAACTATAACAATTCCAAGACCGATTCGAAGACGACCGTAGGGAAAATCGGGAAGTCTGTGCTAGGTGGTACCATTGATACCATCTCTAACGTTGGTCCCCTAGATGGTATGTGGCTTGGAGCTAAGTTAGGGGTGAAAGCTGGACCGAAGGGGTTAATAATTGGAACTATAGGAGGCCTTGCTGTAGGAACGTTTAATCTTGTCACTTCTGCAGTCGCACCAGAATTTAAAAAGTCTGTTTATGATGGAATTAAAAATTTTGCTTATGGTGCTGTGGACGTGGTAGAATCAGGAGTGGAGTCTATCGGAAATGGAATCCACCAGGGCTTGGAGACCGTCAAAAGTGTGGGCAAGAATGTTTCTGATTTTTTCAATGGTGGTCTGAAGGCGGCCTCATCCTGGTTTGGATAATAGGAGAAAATAAATGGAAGAAAAGCAAAAAGATATTAATGAAGCACTAGAAACAACGCGAGGATGGAATATATTAGTAATGATTTTCGTAATGCCATTATTTCTTGGTTTATGTATACTTGCACCTCATCTTGCGATTAGTTCAGGAATATATATGAGTAAGAATAGTATAACTTTTTTGCAGCCGCTTACTGAATTAGAGTATCAACTAATCATCCCAGAAAAAGTTTTTGGTATTTCATTTTTTGTTTATTGGGCGATGTATATGATTATGTATATCATTTCAAAAAGAAATAGAATTTATGCTTATATACTCAATTTACTCGTCTTATTCACTCTTATTCATTTAAGCATTTTTGGACTATTTTTAGGCTTGCAATTCTTTGTTCCTTTTTTAATCATTCGGATTATTTATTGGCTAGCTTATTCCGTAGCAGTTGTCTATATTATTTATAGTCTCATAACAAAGTCATATACTAGAGTTTTTGATATTGACAAGGAGAAAATAAAGAAATATACAAATGTTATCTTGGCATTATGGTTTATAAATTTTATTGCTGGTATTCTTATTTCAGGGTTTAAAAATTTACTTGCTCATTTACTTTTGGCTATATTACCCATCGCTCCAATCTTTCTCATTATTATCTTAATATCATTGAGTAAATCAACATTCTCTTCACTATTTAATCTTAATGAAGTTAATAAAAACCAAGAGAAATACCGCGAAGAATACGGTTATACCATTGAAGAATGGTATGGAAAGAAGTCAAAAATGTACAAGGAACATGTGAAGAAGTCTAAAAAGAAATAAAGGTTTATAGACACTATTTCTAGTCTCTTGATATAGGAGCGGATCTGGTTATTCTGATTCTAGATGAAGCATCTGAAAATAATTCAGGTGCTTTTCTAAACTTTTTACTAATTGATTAGCTATTCTGGTATAATGGGTTAAGAACGGATTACTTACTAGCAAATACTCAAGGAGCTAAACATTTTGCTTATGGTGCTGTGGACGTGGTAGAATCGGGGGTGGAGTCTATCGGAAAAGGAATCCACCAGGGCTTGGAGACTGTCAAAAGTGTGGGCAAGAATGTTTCTGATTTTTTCAATGGTGGTCTGAAAGCGGCCTCATCCTTGTTTGGGTAATAGGAGAAAATAAATGGATAAGATACAAAAAGATATTAATGATGCACTTGAAACAGCACGAAGATTAAGCTTAGTAAAGGCGATTTTTGGACTATCTCTATATTCTCTTATGGTTATGATTGGTACGTCTTTACCGATAAGTGTATTTCGAATGGCTAGTGAAGCTGGGTATGACCCAGCTATTCCACTGACCTCAATGGTTACACAGCTAACATCAGTGGAAAAAGGGCTCATTCCCCCAGATAGTTTCTTTGGCTTTCTATTTTTTCTTTGTTGCGGTCATTTTACTTGTTTTTATATTATTTCTAAAAGAAATCGCATTAAAGCCTATTTAATGACTCAGATTTTTCAATTGTTTTTGCTCGTAATTACATATTATAGTTGGTTTGTAGCCATCTTGTATTTAATCCCTCTAGTAGCAGTTCGTATCGTTTACTGGATTGGGTTTGTCTTATCACTGATTTACCTTATCTATATCCTTGTTACAAAGCAACGCGCTAGAAAAGATTATTTCTCCTCAGAATATTATAAAAAATTTTTGAATGTTATTTTGTTCTTATGGTTGTTGATGTCTGGCATCAATCTCTTTACCCATGGTCTTAATAACCTTCTGGCACATTTGTTGCTTGCTTTATTACCAATTTCACCTATTTTCTTAGGCCTATTTTTGGTATCATTTTTCAAGTCCAATGTAGTAACGCTAGAGAACTTGAATGCAGTCAATAAAAACCAAGAGAAATACCGCGAGGAATATGGCTATACCATTGAAGAATGGTATGGGAAAAAGTCAAAAATGTACAAGGAACATGTTAAAAAATCTAAAAAGAGATAAAGGTTTATAGATTTTTTGTTAAAAGGAGAGAAAAAATGAAGAAGTTATTTGTCGTCATCTTGTTATTGGTTCTTGGAGCTTGCTCTAATGGAAAGGAAGCAGGGGGAACAGAGAAAAGTACACGCGAGACAGTTGTAAACAAAGAGAAAGAATTGAAATTTGTAGTAGCACCACAATATGAAGGCCAAACGTCAGATTTAATTGAACTTGGTAAAAAATTGACCAAAGAACATCCAGAAATTGGAAGTAAGGGAAATATGGCTATCTACTTTACAGGAGCCGTCTCAGATGGTAGAGCAGCACTAATGCTCGTCAATAAAACTGATGTAGATATCAAAAAAGATTTGGAGTTTTCACTGAGCTGGTCCTATGATGGCAAGGCCATTTTTGATAATCAAAAGATTAGCTATACTATCAAGGATAGTGGTGAGTTACCTTCTTACACAACTACATTAATTTTGTTACCACTTAATTCAGAACAATTGGAGCTTGTTGATTCGATGTCAGATCCATCTAAGATGACACTTTCAATGTCCGATGTGAAGAGCGTAGAATAAGATAGGAGTTGAATATGACAACAGAAACCATTTTATTTTTATTTGCTACCATCGTTATTCTTTTATCCTTGATCTTTTTATCTGGTACATATCTCTACCTTTATTTTCGGGATAAAAAGATGGTACGTCTTGCCAAATCGTCTATTAAGGGAACGGTTGTGGGCTATAGTAATTTTCAGGCTGGGAATCCTCCGATTGTTGAATATACGGTTAACGGAACTACTTATAGCAAGCCATTACGGTATTTTATGATTAGAACGGTTTCGCTTCCATGGGGCCCTATAAGTGCATCTGATAACTTTACAAGAGAGGACATGTTGGCAAATTCCCTAACCTTTTATCGTAATTCTTTTATATCGTTTAATAACTTAATGCGAACGCATTTCCCAGTCTATTCGAAGATGACGGTATGGTATGATCCTGAAAAACCAAACAGGGCTTATGTGGAACGATACTGTGGGATCAACAAACTTTATAAATTGTTGGGCATTGGTAGTGCTATATTGTTAATCATGGTCTACGCTGTTGTAGTGCTTGCTTATTTGTTAAAGAGGTGAGGTATAGATGTCAAAAGCTAGTCAACAAGCCGCAATTCAATCGCAGATTAGTTCAGCTCAATCAAAAAAAGAAGGTTATTTAGAAGAGGCAAAAAAAGTCAAGGAAATATATGACGAGTTACGGAAAATTAAAAGTGAATTTGTTAAGCAGAAAAAAGCTGTAGCTTCTAAAAAAGATGAATATGATGAATCTTGGACTGGAAATTTGCATGATACGAAATTTGTTACACCCGCAGGTAATCTGATTTCATATTTTGATTCTAGTATTAAGGCCATGGACGAAAATATTGATGAGTTACTCATAAAAATTAATGAGTATGAGAATAAAGCTTTGGAGATGGATGGACTTATTGGTCAGCTAGGAATATTGTTAAACAATATAAGTGGTTGGATTGAAAGTTTCTTCAACTAACTGCAAAATTTCATTAACCACCTGAATTTATTTCAGGTGGTTTTCTTTTGTTTTTCTCATCTTCTCACGGTATTGCCCATGTGGTATAATGAGACAAGGGTTGCTCCTCGTTTCAGACGAGTTCATGGAATTCAGGATAAGTTAGCAGGTGAGATGAGTATTTCTGTCAGTCTCCTATCTACCTGTTAACAACTGTCAAAAGTAAAAGGAGATTGTAGATTGGTTTTATTTGTATTAGGGATTTTGGTTTTGCTCATTCTAATCTTAAAAAGGAAACAGAAAACTGCTAAAAAATCTGAAGGAAACGCCAAGAAAAGAAATTGGCTATTAATAGGTTGCTTATCCATAGTGATCCCAATCGTAATCTTCACAGTGTTCAGTCCAATTTTTGCTCTAATGGATATGTGGGGGCTATTTGCCCATGCAAGTCGAACTGAGATTGAGCAAGCTGTGCATCGTTCTTATCAAAATTACGGTCTTACAGGACAGTTTGAGTTAGAAAAATACGAGAAAAACTATACAAGTGTGGGAGGATTTATAATCCATGGTAGCTACAGTGAAAATATAGCTGGAAAAACCTATCAGGTTAAAACTCGATTTAAATACTATACTCGCTTTTCGAAAAGTGAAACATATGGAAAGACAGATGCAGAGGTTGATTACAAAAATGGTAAAAAAATTTATGATGTTTTCCCAGAATTAGCCTATTTAGGGATTGAGGTTAGTCCAGGCACCAGTGAATTTTTAAAAACACTGGACAGTTCAATCAAAGATCCTAAACTGCCTGATTTGAAGTATCAAGGTATTGATTTTGAATTTAATAACCAATCTGATAATATCTATCTTTATAATGAAATATTAGAGGAAAATCAAAGCAAGGGTCAGGCTCTGCAAGGAATGTATCCAATGGATGCTCAATATCTTTTCCAAAAAGAGATTTTTATACCAACATTTGAATTTCAGTATTTCGTTCCAAAAGAAAAAAGAGATCTCTTGTATGATGACTATCTTAAAGAGCTTGAAGCGCTCATGAAGGAATTTTTTGCCAACCAACCCCTACCACGAGGTCTTTATGCTGTCAAAATTGCTAAATATAAAGAGGATAAACTTGTCAGTGATAGTGGTGTATACTATGTGAAGATTGAAAATCGTCAAGTTGTAAAGCTGTTGCAAAAATTAGAATAGGAGTTGCTAGGGATAGGTCTAGGTCAGTTATTCATGAAAGAGGCATTTTTGATTTACAAATTTCAACAAGATATTAGCTAGCCTTGTTTCTGCAGCTCTTTCAGTTTATTCTTCCACCTGAATGATGTTCAGGTGGGTTTCTTTTGTTTTTCTCGTCTTCTCACGATATCACGCATATGGTATAATGGAGAAAGACATTTTCTTTTTATTTCTAGAAATACGTATATTTTTTGAAAAAGCACAAATGCTTTCAACAGTAGAAAGTATTTGAGGGATGATCAACGTTGGGAGGCTTTGCAATGAAATTTTCGAAAAAAGCGGTATTTATTGTCATGTTGGTGGGAGTTCTCTTACTTACTCCTTACCTAGGCTATAAATACTATGTGAATAAATATGTTGATCCATACTCTACTTTTTTGTTAAAGAGAAAGATAGTGGACTACAAATATATCGAGGATGGGAAAGCTTTGGCGATTAAGTGGGACTATGATAATCCATTGGACTATTGGCTTGCATCACAATCTACCTATGTTTATTGGGTTAGTCCCGTTGCCAGCCAAAATAAGATTGTTCAGGAATACAAAAGATTGGCGATATCGTCTATGTATCGAAATGAGCCTATTGATGATGAATATTGGAAGATTGCTGTCTATGATATAAAGACGAAGGGCTTCCCTTCAAAAGACTACGATATTTTTAAAATGACTCGAGATTATGATTCAGACTATATTCCTACAGGAATTACTTCTAGTATCTATATTAGTGATGGTCGAGAATTGTTAGACATTCATTTAAAAAATGCTAAAGATGGTTCTCTTGTGAATAAATCTATTGATTTGGATGAGGGGAAGATTGTGGAATTAGGTAAGGGGCAAGATTATATAAAATATTCTGATGAGACAAGTTTTTCTTCTTTACTGCCGGAGTCTGAAAACTATTTTATGTATAATTGGAAAATCGGAATCTCAAAAGAAGGAAAACTAGCTAAAGATGCCCTTATCCGTCAAAAGTACCCTGAAGCCGCAAAACTTTTAGAAGATAATAATGGGTCAATTGTGGTCTTAGCTGATAAGCCAAGTATTGAAAACAATATGCCAATTTACCAGCTCTTGTATAAGGAAGGAACGAATTTATTTGAAAATGTGAAAATTCCTGCGGAAAACTCAGTAGATGGACAGGAGCATATTGTCAATAGTCAGGAAGAGTTTATTACATACTATCGTAATAAGGAAAAAGGGGATCCTAAGGCGAGAATGTAAACTCTATCTAGCAATATTTTAACTAAGAAGAGAAGGGAAGTTTTGTAATGATTAGTTTAGAGCTGTTGTCTGAAGAAAATAGTCTAGATGTCTATTTTTTTGAAACAGAAAATCGAGAGTATTTTGAGCGAAATTTACCTCCTAGACCAGCTAACTATTTTGATTTAGAAGGTTTTAAAGAAATTACAAGGGAATTGTTAACGGAACAAAGGAATCGTGATGTCTATATGCATCTTATTAGAGATTCGCAAGGCGTTATGGTCGGAAGAATCAATTTAAGTGTCTTAGAGGGTAATCGAAAAACAGCAGAGCTTGGGTATAGGATTGGGGAAAATGTTACCAATTTAGGCTATGCTAGCGAAGCGGTTAAGCTCGTTTTAGACAAGGCCTTCACAACTTATGGTTTCAATAGAATCATTGCAGAAACGGCAAGGGATAATCTGGCTTCTCAGAGAGTACTTTTAAAAAATGGTTTCACCTTTAGTAGAATGATAGAAAATGACTTATACATTCATAATGAGTGGGTTCATACAGCAGTATTTGAGATAAGGAGGCCATAATATCATTATTTCCAGTCCACTGACAAGGTTAATGGAGTCATCAATCTTTACGGACATTCAAGAATGTTTTCTTGGATGTCTTTTTTGTTCAGAATAGATAAGTGGTGCTGTTTAAACTTGATTTTCCCAGTAGACAATTGTTCACTTTTTTTATATAATAAAACTAAACCGAATTGGTTGAATTTTAGAGATGTAAGCTCAACCGTCGATTTGTTTTTCTAAGGGAGATATTCTCAATAAAGCATCGCACTAGGGGGTGAATCATGTACCAACCAGAAAAACTCAAGGCTCGGAGAAAAGAGCTAAAACTGACACAAAAAGAGATTGCAGAGGAATTAGGGATTAGTTTTCAGGCTTACTCGGCTTGGGAACGTGGAATTAAGGAACCATCCAAGGAGAAGGTTGCCCAGCTAGAAAATATTTTAAAGGTGGCAAAGGGATATTTCACTCAGATCGAGATTGTTCGCCTTTATAATAGCTTATCTAACCAAGGGAAGGAAAAGGTTGTTCTTTATGCTCGCAACCTAGCTCAAGAGGAACAAGCCCAGAAGGTTGCGGATATGTCAAAACGACTCTACGAATATCGTGTCTATGAACGCATGTCAGCAGGGATCGGGGCATCAGTCTACGGTGACCAGAATTTTGATACGGTTTACTTTAATGAGGAACTAGCCCATGATTTTGCATCTTGGGTATCTGGGGACTCTATGGAACCTAAATATCAAAATGGTTCAGTGGCTTTGATTCGAGAGACTGGATTTGATTATGATGGGGCGGTTTATGCAGTGGTTTGCAACAACCAGACCTATATCAAACGGGTTTATCGGGAGGAAGATGGCTTGCGTCTGGTCTCTATCAATCCTAAATACAAGGACATTTTCATTTCCTATGAGGAAGATCCTCGTATTGTAGGGATTATAGTTGGGAACTTTGTGCCAATGGAGGGCTAGCCTATGGGCTACTTTGATTATTCCAGAGAGCCCAAAAGTGATATTGCCTTTGTCGATATGAAATCCTTTTATGCCAGTGTCGAGTGTGTGAAAAGGGGTTTGCATCCGCTGAAGACCTCGCTTTGTGTCATGAGTCGCGCGGATAATTCTACTGGTCTTATCTTAGCTTCCTCTCCCATGTTTAAGAAAATTTTTGGCAAGTCAAATGTTGGCCGGGCCTATGATCTGCCCTTTGATATCAAGACCCGCAAATTTTCCTACTATAATGCTCGAAAGCAAGGCTTGCCTACTGACTTAGACTATGTTCGCTACATCGAAGATTGGGCTCAAGTGACTTTGGTTGTGCCACCTAGGATGGATGAATACATAGCGGTCAATATGGAAATCCAGCGAATCTTTCAAAACTATGGTAGTCCAGATGATATTTATCCCTACTCTATCGATGAGGGCTTTATCGATCTGACTAGTTCGCTCAACTATTTCATCCCAGACAAGAGTATCTCTCGCAAAGACAAGCTAGATCTGCTTTCTGCTCGTATCCAGAGGGATATTTGGAGGCAGACAGGGATCTACTCTACGGTGGGTATGTCCAATGCCAATCCCTTACTGGCCAAGTTGGCTCTGGATAATGAGGCCAAGCACACTCCGACCATGAGGGCCAACTGGTCTTACCAGGATGTGGAAGAGAAGGTCTGGGCTATTCCCAAGATGACGGACTTTTGGGGGATTGGCAGGCGGATGGAGAAACGCTTGCATGCTCTGGGGATTTTTTCCATCAGAGAATTGGCCACCAGTAATCCAGACCAGCTACAGAAAGCTCTGGGTCAGGCTGGCCTGCGTTTGTGGTTTCATGCTAACGGGATTGATGAGAGCAATGTTCACAGGCCCTATAAAGCCAAGTCCAAAGGGTTAGGAAATTCTCAAATCTTGCCGAGAGACTACGTAAAGCTACGGGATATTGAAATTATTCTCCGAGAAATGGCGGAGCAGGTGGCTATTAGACTGAGAAGGGCTGGCAAGAAAACAACCCTTGTCTCTATCTATGTTGGTTTCTCTAAACAGGAGGTCAGGTCGTCTATTCACACACAAATGAAGGTCGAACCGACTAATAATACTGCTGTTTTAACAGACCACGTTTTGAAGCTATTTCATAATAAATACACTTCTGGAGCGGTCAGAAGTGTCGGAGTCAACTATTCAGGATTTGTGGACGAGTCCTTTGGCTTAATCTCCCTCTTTGATGATGTTGACAAGTTAGAAAAAGAAGAAAGGCTCCAGACGGCCATTGACTCCATTCGGGAACAATTTGGTTTTACCTCCCTCTTAAAGGCCAATGCACTGGAAGAAGCCTCTAGGAGTCTTGCCAGAAGCAAGCTGATTGGGGGGCATTCTGCTGGAGGATTAGATGGACTAAAATGATTGATCGTTCTTATTTACCTTTTCAATCTGCGCGTGACTATCAAGATCCAGGGATGCAGAAGTGGATGGGCTTTTTCCTCTCAGAGCATACTAGTTCACTCGGTGAAGAAAGAAATCGGGTTGCTTTTTCGACAGATTTGAATTCCGTTGAGAAGCTACTCTTGCTTTCGCAGCTGTATGTCGGGCAACTAAAGGGATACTTTGTGGTCAAGGAAAAGAAGCAGAAAACCACGATCATCGGCGAGGTGAGTGAATTATCACCTCAAACTCTATCTATTAGGACCAATGAGGGCTATAGGCTGGTAGAGGTAGAAGATGTCCTCGAAATTCGACTGTTGGAGGAGGGAGTGTATGACTAGAAAAGAGTTGTATGAAAACAAACTGCAGATGGATTATTTTTCAGAAGCCTATATTCGTTTTGAAGAGGATTTTCAAAAATACTCTGCTATGAATGTGCCTTTGACTTTTTTGATCGATGATATCCTACGCACCATGGCGATGAATCAGAAGAACTACTTTGTCTTAAACAAGGAAAATGCCAAGGATGGGCGGGAGCATCGCTTTTATTTTAGGGTGGTGACGGAAAAAGAGTGTCCCAGAAATCGAACCTATGCATATGCTGGACTCAAAAATAGTAGTCAGTGACTAGGTGTGGAAGAGGAAAGTTTGATTTAGGAAAGATGGCTGGTGAGCGTCAGAAAATCTCATGGTATTGGAATTCGAAACACCATCTTTTATCTGTGGAGTTCTTGCAGAAACTTATGATGGTAGTTCTGATGAGATAAGACAAGAGGGACTCTCTTTTTTGGATGAGCGTTTATTTGAAAACGTGGTTGGATTTGAGAACAGCTATTCTCAATGATCATCTTATTTTATAGAGTCATACCAAAACATCCATGTATATTTGTGGATGTTTTTTAATTTTACAGATAGAAAAAGAGAAGACCAAATGGTCTTCTCAACGGGGGAACTGAATCATTAGAAAGAATCAATCAAAGAGGGTTATTAGTCTTTGAAATTCTTTTGGAAGATGAGGAGAGACAAGATAGAAGTAATGGCTGCCAAGAAGAGGAAGGCACTTGCTTCTTGTTCCCCAGTTGCAGGGAGTAGTCTTTCCTTGTCTTCTTTGACTGTAGCTGTAACAGGAGCTTTTTCATCTTTTGATGATGAATTATCTGTTACGGCTGGCGCAGGTTTTTCAGTCTCTCTTGGGACAACATACTCAGGAAGAGTCACAACTGGTGGCGCTTCTGTTCCAACTGAGCTTTGTTTGCTACCTACCTCAATCACTCGATCTTGAGCTGGAGTTGCTTCTGTTTGGAGAACCTTGCGATTGTCACCGTCCACTTCAACATACTCGACTAAGAGACCGTCTTTCCCTTCTGATAGAACTTGCACTTTTCCTTTGTCTAATTGTGGGGTTTCGCGACGAATCGTCTTGAACGGTACGACCTTATTGACGATTTCTAAGCTTGGAAGTGTAAAGACAAGGTCTTTAACCCCTTCCTCAGGACTTGAAGAAGTAATTGGTTTCTCAGGTTGAGCTGGTAGAGGGTGCTCAGGAAGGGTCACAACAGGTGGTGCATCTGTTCCTACTGAACTTTGTTTAGTGCCCACCTCAATCACTCGCTCTTGAGCTGGGGTTGTTTCCGTTTTGACAATCTTGCGATTGTCACCGTCTACTTCAACATACTCGACTAGGATACCGTCCTTACCTTCTGATAGAACCTGCTCTTTCCCTTTGCCTAATTGGGCATTTTCGCGACGGATAGTCTTGAATGGCACGGCCTTATTGACAATTTCCAAACTTGGAAGTGTAAAGACAAGGTTCTTAACTCCTTCCTCAGGAGATGAAGAAGTAATCGGTTTTTCCGGTTGTGCTGGTTTTTCCGGTTGCGCCGGTTTCTCAGGCTGAGCAGGCTTTTCAGGTTGCGCTGGAGTTTCCGGTTGAGTCGGATTTTCAGGTTGCGCTGGGGTTTCCGGCTGAGCAGGCTTTTCAGGTTCAGCAGGTTTTTCAGGCTGAGCTGCTTGGAGCTTGCTGATTTGTTCGAGAGCAATTTTTAGCGCTTGATTGACTGCTTCCTGAGTTTTAGCTTCTTGGATTGCAGCAATGGCTTGGTCAGCAATTTCTAATAATTTCTTCTTAGCTTCCTTGTTGGATCCAAGCTCAGCGACTTTTTTCTCGATAGCTTTTGTCAAGCTGTCCATAGCCTTATCGTACTCAATTTCCGGTTGTTTTGGTTCGGCTGGTTGCTCAGGCTGGTCAGGTTTCTCAGGCTCTTCTGGCTGTTCCGGTTGCTCTGGACTAGGCTCCTCTTGGCCTCTTTGATAGTTCTCATCCTTGGATAGGATATCTTGTAGGGCACTGACTGTCAACATGACTTCTTGAACATCCACTGCATCAGCACTGAGTTGGTTTCTCAATTTTTCTAGATTTGCTTGGAAAGCTTGGCGTGCAGTAGCCGTATTTTTCAAGCCTGCTGGATCAAAATTGGACAGATCATCTTTCCATTTCGAGATAGACTGGATGATATCTGCTTTGCTGTAGAGTTCGCTGCCTTCGCCACGAGTGATAAATTGGTCTACCTGGATACCGATATTTTGAGACAAATCGTTTCGATCAGGATCTAGTTGAAGGGTGACTGCGTGCAAGTTTTCGTCCAGACCTTTTAGGCTAACCAGAGTTTGATTGCCTTGGCGTTGGGCTGCATGACCGCTAAAGTATTTCTTACCATCAATGGTTGAAGCATTTCCCATGCCATCTTGGTAAGGAACTTCTTTGCCGTCTAGAAAGACTTTGTAGATACCATGATTTGGATCGACATAGCCCTTGATATCAAGACCAGTACCGTAGAAGTAAGCTGTTACGGTTGTCTTTTTCTTTTGCTCATCAGTTAAGCGACCAAAGGAAGCCCAAGACTCTGTCTTTTGGTACTTATCTGCGGAATTGGTTTCATGGTGCCAGCCAGGACTGTAATCCAACTGACTAGCTTGGTCATCATAGCTTGTTTGATCCTTGATTAGCAATTCAGCTTTCATCACTTGGATGGTTGCATCGGTAGCAAAACCGAGCAGGGCACCGTCAGTGACAGAAGTGAGTTTGGCTTTGAAGTCAAAGACAGAGTCGGCTTGTTCTGTAAAGTCAATCGTTGGGATGGTCACAGTCTTTTCTGTTTCTCCATCTTTAAAGGTCACATCTTGAGTTGTATCTTGGTAAACTTTACCGTGAACCCCAGTTCCAGGTTCTGTGATAAAGCGAACAGTAGCAGTCCCCTTGCTTCCACCAACACGTTTAATCTTAACAGTGACTGGTTTTCCTTTTTCGACTTCGTAGTTAGTAGACTCGAGTTCAAACATTCCTTTACTATCATTGTTTAGGGTGTAGATTCCTTCTGTAGCAATTGGTTCGCCTGTCTTGTTTACAAGAGTAATAGTATGTTGGCCAGGTGCTAAATCGCCTGTCTCAAAGACTTTTTGGCTGCGTTTACGGCTAGCATTCTTAGTTTGGACATCGGCAACCTTTTGACCATCAACGTAGACGGACATTTCTCCATGACCTGGATCGACCGTAGAGACGACATAGGCCTTGGTTCCTGTGAAGGTATAGCTTACTTTGGCATCTTTTTGATTGGTCCACATAGAAGTGCCACGAACACCTTCAGATTCATTGTACCAAGTTGTTCCGGCTGTATCTGCCGTTGTGTTTGAGTGGTATTCAAGTCCAAGAGGGTAGCCATCAGTCTTTTCAATGCTGCTTGGTGTCTTGTAGACTGAGAAGTTGGTCAAGATTGGAGTTGCTTGAGCACCGGTGATGGTTACACGGATTTTTTGTGCTTCTACAGGCTTGCCTTGAACCAAGCGACGGTAACCAACGGTCGAACCTTCGCCGTATGTCACCCAACGTCCGTTGATTTCAACTTCAATCTTGAAACCAGAGATACGTTGACCTTTGGCGATGTCTTCCTTGAGTTCAACGACATCAAAACGTCTCTTTTGTCCTAAATCGACTGTAAAGCTACCGGTTGTGGCATCATTTGAGAGCGCCCAGCTGGTGTCATCTTTACCGTCTGTGAGGTGGCTTTCTTTGTAAAGGTGGTTTTGACGAGTCGAACTTGCTGTTACAGTGGCACCTTTGGCAAAGTCAGTGGCATACATTTGGTCTAGGGTTGCTTTGAACTCCTTCAAGCGAGCCACATCTGCATCTGCGAATTTTCCTTCTTTATTTGGTGGAATATTGAGAAGGAGTGGGGTTCCACGACCAACAGACTTGAAGTAGATGTCCATCAACTCTTTGAGTGATTTCGGCTGCTGATTGTCATGATAGAACCAGCCCGAACGGATCGAAACGTCAGCTTCCCCTACAGAATACATATCACCATCTGGGTCACCATGGTTGAGGTATTCGTTTTTAACATCGTCTGTGATGTTGGCCCTTTTGACTTTATGCCATACAGGGTCGCCTGCTATACCTCGTTCATTTCCGATCCAGCGAACGCTTGTCGGTTGAGCAGAGAAGATAGCAATATCTCCTTCAGCTTCTTTGATGTATTTGAACCATTCATCAAAGGTATAGGTTACTTTTTGGGCACCGCTACCACGTGCACCGTCCATCCAAACCTCGATAAATTTCCCTTTATTACCGTATTTCGGATTACCAAGGATTTCTTTCAGTTGGTTGAGATAGTATTGGTTGTATTCTTTTTCAGTTGCAACATGGTATTTAGGATGATTGGCATCCCATGGGGATAGGTAAACCCCCATATTCATGTCATACTTGCTAGCAGACTTGGAAACTTCTTCGAGAAGGTCACCCTTTCCATCTTTCCATGGACTAGCAGCTACGGTATGGTTGGTGTACTTAGATGGGTAAGCAACGAATCCGTCGTGGTGTTTAACAACCATAATGGTTCGTTTGAAGCCCGTTTCCTTCAGAGTGCGAATCCACTGGTCAGTATCCAAGTTGGTTGGATTGAAGTATCGAGGGTCTTCTTTCCCATTTCCCCATTCAGAATTGGTATAAGTGTTCATTCCGTAGTGGATGAAGGCTGCCAATTCTTCCTTGTGGTAATCGAGTTGAGCCTTGCTTGGAAGAGGTCCATGATTGCCAATCTCAGTTTCTTTATCTTCTGGATGAGCAACTGGAGGAGTCGGAGTTGTTGGATTGACTGTATCAGCGATTGGTTCGTATTCAAAGATGATTTCATTCACCCCTTTTTGCTGGATCCTCGCTTCCAAGCTAGCCTTAACTGGACGGTAGCCAGTAATGTCTTTTGCATGGAAGGTATTGACAAAGGAAACCTCATACTCTTGGCCTTCATTGTTATCAACTGTTGCTTCAGCTAGTTCAGTACTTGTTCCTTTTTGACGGTAGTAAACTTTAAAAGAGCCTTTGTTGACTTTATAGACCACCTTGATGACACGTGTACCGGCAGGCGCTTTGCTGACAACATTGTGATCTTCAGCCCATGTATCTTTTAGCTGTTTATTGACTGCTACGCCATCAATGGATACAATTTCGTACTTGTCTTTATTTTTTTGATAGAAGTCCGTTTTCTCGATTTCTTTTTTGAAATTGTAATCAAATGGAGCATCAACAGCTGTCTGTTCGATAAAGGTATCATTATCTTTGACAGGATTTCCTCCCTCGTCTTCGTGTTGGATAAGGACACGACCGTATTCAACTCCCTTGGTCAAGGTAGCAATCCCATCTTGGTTGAAGGAATATTCGTTGCTTCCGATAACAGCTGTTTCGTTCCGAAGCATACGCCCTTCATCAGTAAAGTAGTAACGATTTCCGTTGTCTCCCTGGTACCAGCCTTTCACACCATATTTGGCAATCATGTCCTTCACCCATTTCAGTTGTTCAGGTGAAAGGACGAGTCCGCCACCAAAGCGATCCTTTTCAGGAACACCATTGTCAACGGTTCCGTGTTGGTGAACACCGAGAACTTTTCCTTGGCTATCCACAATCCCACCACCAGACAAACCAGATACAGAAGTGGTTTGGTAGGTGATACCGGTCGTTCCCTTATCATCATAGGACTCAACAGATCGGATAGTTCCATCTGCCTTGTAAAGCTGACCAGCTAGGATAGGCTGTTTCAATTCTTTTGAGCTCGAGTCAGTTGGGTAGCCAATCGTACTGATAGCTTCTCCCGGCTGATGCGTCTTGTGCTCCGCTAAAGGCGCAAAGGTTGCTGCTTTGTTTGGACTAGCAATCGGAAGAGGAATAGGAGCTTCTACAAGAGCAAGGTCGTTCTTATAGCCTTTTCCAAACTCCTTCTTGTTCCAGAAATGGATGTCCTTTTCTCTGAATAAAACCGTCGTTCCAGAAGATGGCAGTGAGTTTTTCTTTTCGCTGTTTGAACCAACGTTATAGTAGAACTGGGCAGATTTTCCACCACGAATGTGACCTTCGCCAGTTTCTTTATTGGCTTCTAGGAAGTTATGAGCAACGGTAAGAATCAGGTTAGGGGCTACAAAGATACCAGATCCTGAAACGAGGTAGCGTTGCTCCCCTGCATTGTATGTGCTGTAAACCATAGTGGCAGCAGTAGCAGGTTGTCCCTCGTAGTCGATGTGTTTGAGGTCTTGTCCACCGTTAATAATAGCACGGTTTCCGTTTTCAGCTTCTTTTGGAGCTTCTTCCTTGTCCTTTATAATGCTCTTAGTTTCTACTCTTGGACTAGCTTTCTGGTCAACGATAGTAGTCGTATCGAGTTCTTTGACAGATGTGTCTGGATAAGCACGATCCTGAATTTCTTCAGGGAGCAAATCGGCACTGCTGGTATCGGCAGCAGGCGTTTCTTGTTTTTCAGCTTCTACACGGCCTTCTTCTTTGACTGGTTCAGCCTTAGTCTCTTCTATACCTGCGACTTGTTCAATTTGCTGATCTAAATTGGATGTCGTGATAGGAGACGTTTCGTCTGCACGCACGGTTCCAGAAGCAAAAAATGCCAGTCCGACGATGACAGAGGCCACACCTACAGTCAACTTTCGAATGCTAAATGTTTGCCCTTTTTCAAAAAGGTATCGATTCATAATATACTCCTAGTTTTTAGAAAGGCAGTCAGCTACTGCCCGAGCCCAAGTCTGACTTGGTTACAACTTGATTTAAGGAAAACAACTCTCTGATAATTTGTAAGCCACCTTACCTCCTTTGTATAAAGCGCTTTCATTTTAAGATAAAAAAATTTAATAGGCCATTTCTCCCTTAAAATGACTAAAAGTTTTTAATATAACAAATATACTAAATTAATGAAAGAATTGCAATAGCAAAAGGCAAAAAAATAAATATAAATTAAAGAAAATCAGTTACTTTTTAAAGAAAAAACGCATCCTTTCATGACTCAAACTAAATGAAAGGATACGTTTTAAAAAGAAATTAGAGTATTTTTTGGAGAGAATCTTGGATGGTTTGGGGGTCTGTTTTAGAAGAGAAGCGCTCAAGGACCTGCCCATCTCGACCAATGAGAAACTTAGCAAAATTCCATTCGATTCGTTTTCCTAGCGGGCCAGACTTCTGGTCTTTTAGCCAAACATAAAGAGGATCTGCCTCCTTGCCGTTGACCTTGATCTTGGCAAAGCGAGGGAAAGTGGTCTGATAGTGTAGGCTACAGAAACTATTGATTTCTTCTGCGCTGCCGGGTGCTTGTCCCATGAACTGATTGCAAGGGAAATCTAATATTTCGAAGCCCTGATCTTGATAGCGTTCATAGAGTTCTTGAAGTCCCTGGTACTGGGGCGTTAACCCACATCCAGTAGCAGTGTTGACAATCAAGAGAACCTTGCCACGATAGCCCTCTAGGGGAGTTGTTTGGTTATTTTGGTTTAAAACGGAAAAATCATATACACTGGTCATTTTTCTATATTCTCCTTATGCATTCCTGATTCAGAGTGTTTCATCTCGTGTTCCGATAAAAAGGCGTAGGTCATGGTTCCAAAGATGGCACCAATACCCAATCCCAACACTAGTAAAGGGAGCATTTTATCGAACTGGGAGAGATTGTCCCAAAAGGTATCGAGGGGAAGATGCTGAACAAAGAGTTTGTGAAAGATTAGTAAGAGGAAGAGACCAAGCTGAATGCTGATGAATACACCCCAACTACGAAGGTTGATTTGACTTTTGCTGTAGCTTTTGTGATGGATTTCGGACAGGTCATCCTTGTCTAAACGTAAGTCGCGAACTGCTAGTCTCGCCCTAGATGCGAGGACGAAGATAAGTCCAAAATAGAGGTAGGGCATGGCATCTCGAACCAACTCTATGAAGCGTCCAAATAGGAGATAGAACAAGAAGAGTAGGAGGGAGGAGTATACGATTTGGATCAAGGCACGGGCACAAGCCTTGTAAATCATCTCTTGACGGCATTCATCAAAAGGCTCTTGTATGTGAAAGAATAGTTTAAGTAAGCGAGTGGTGAGATCTTCTTTTTTCATGGGAGTAATCTCCTAAATGAGCGATTTTTGATTGACTTCTTTAAAGAGTTGATAGAGAGTATAGAAGTAAACCAAACTAAAAATGATACAGATTATTAGAAATACCAGGTATCTCCAATCCATAGGATTTGTTAAAAGTTGTGGAAAGGATACGAGGATAAAACAGAGAGATGCGTTTAGAAGACGTATTTTTTTTGATTGGATTTTCTGGGATCTCTGTCCCTTGTTCAATACAGGAAGGAATAAAAGAAAGAAAATCAAGAAAGGATGCTCAATATGTCCAGAAAGTAGGAAAAAGGTAACGAAGATACTGATAAAAACATGACTGATCAGTAGTCTAGCTAGTGATTTCATAAGGCACCTCCTAGTCGTCTTCTTGGTCTTTCTTTGCTTTTTGAATGCGAAGAGAGACGATAATTTGTATGGTAAATCCGAAGAAGAGGGTAGCTAGGATAGTTGATACAAAATGCCCTGTATTTAAAAGAGAACCAAGATAATCCTTGCTACCATCGGTTAGGACATTCAAAAGCGGTATTCCAAAGAACATGCCCATGCCATAGATTAGACCCGCTTTTAGACCAGGAAAATGTAGCTGTTTACTTTCTTTTTGACTCAGCATTTCGGGGTCAATAGCTGTGATGCCCGTTTTCTTGGTTTGAGAGACCACATAGAGGGCAGCCATCATCGAAATGCCAAACACCACGAGAGGATAGCCGATAGCGACAATTTGCGGGTATTTATAAGCAAGGACAAAGGGAATGAGGTTGCCAAATATCATGAGATAAAAGAGAACGATAAAGACCTGATTCCCGATACGATCGGCCTCGCGCCGTTTGTGTTCGTCAAGGGGGCCAGAAATGCCGTATGTGCGTTTGATGAGTTTGTCAGTGAGAGTTTCTTTTTTCATTTGTTTGCTCCTTTTTTAAAAATCGTCTTCCCAAAAGAGGCTATTGAGGTCAGTTTGGAGGCTGCGGGCGAGATTGAGACAGAGTTCCAGGGTTGGATTGTACTTGTCATTTTCAATCATGTTGATGGTCTGTCTCGAGACACCGATATCTTTGGCGAGCTCGAGCTGGGAAATGCCCAGTTCCTTGCGGAATTCTTTGACACGATTCATAGGGTCTCCTTTCTGATATGTCGCATATATTTGACTATATTATATTCTTTTGGAGATGAGTTGTCAAGTATATACGACATATTTTTGAGAATTTTTTTCGAAGAAACTTAGCCTTGTCTGACAAGTGCAAGCTGGTCAGATTTGTGGTAAAATAGATAAGATATGACAAAAGAATTTCATCATGTAACGGTCTTGCTTCATGAAACGATTGATATGCTTGACGTAAAACCTGACGGTATCTACGTTGATGCGACTTTGGGCGGAGCAGGCCATAGCGAATATTTATTAAGTAAATTGAGCGAAAAAGGGCATCTCTATGCCTTTGACCAGGACCAGAATGCTATTGACAATGCGCAAAAACGGTTGGCACCCTATATCGAAAAGGGGATGGTAACCTTTATCAAGGATAACTTCCGTCATTTGCAGGCACGTTTGCAGGAGGCTGGTGTCCAGGAAATTGATGGAATTTGTTATGACTTGGGAGTGTCCAGTCCTCAGCTAGATCAGCGTGAACGTGGCTTTTCTTATAAAAAGGATGCGCCACTGGATATGCGGATGAATCAGGAAGCTAGTCTGACGGCCTATGAGGTGGTCAATCATTATGACTATCATGACTTGGTTCGGATCTTTTTCAAATATGGCGAGGATAAGTTTTCTAAACAGATTGCCCGAAAGATTGAGCAAGCGCGTGAGGTGAAACCAATTGAGACAACGACGGAGTTGGCAGAGATTATCAAGTCGGCCAAGCCTGCCAAGGAGCTCAAGAAAAAGGGACACCCTGCCAAGCAGATTTTTCAGGCTATCCGAATCGAAGTCAATGATGAGCTGGGCGCTGCAGATGAATCTATCCAGCAGGCCATGGACATGCTGGCTTTGGATGGTAGAATCTCGGTCATTACCTTCCATTCTCTGGAAGACCGCTTGACCAAGCAATTATTCAAAGAAGCTTCAACAGTGGAAGTTCCCAAAGGCTTGCCCTTCATTCCAGATGACCTTAAGCCTAAGATGGAATTGGTATCCCGCAAGCCAATCTTGCCAAGTGCTGAAGAGCTAGAAGCCAACAATCGTTCGCATTCAGCCAAGTTGCGCGTGGCTAGAAAAATTTACAAGTAAGAGGAAAAACATGGCAGAAAGAATCGAAAAAACAAGCCAGTTATTGCAAACGAAGTTTAAAGGTTTTTCACGTGTGGAAAAGGCCTTCTATGTTTCGATTGCTGCAACAATGATTATCCTGGCAATTAGCGTTGTGTTTATGCAGACCAAGCTATTACAAGTTCAGAATGAATTGACCAAGGTCAATGCTCAAATCGAAGAAAAGAAAACAGAGCTAGACGATGCCAAGCAAGAGGTCAATGAATTGATTCGTTCAGAACGTTTGAAAGAGATTGCAAACTCCAAGGATTTGCAGCTGAATAACGAAAATATCCGAGCAGCGGAGTAAGAAATGAAACAGTGGAAAGAAAAAATCATCCGTTATGCCGTTCGTAACCGTAAATCTCCAGAAGAAAATCGTCGAAGAGTAGGGAAAAGCCTGAGTTTATTGGCTGTCATACTCTTCGCTGTCTTTTTGGTCAACTTTGCGGTCATTATCGGAACGGGTAAAAAATTTGGTAAGGACTTGGTTCAAGAAGCAAACAAGGTCCATCAAACAACCAAGACGATTCCTGCAAAACGGGGAACCATCTACGATCGTAATGGATCGCCTATTGCTGAGGATGCGACTTCGTATAATATCTATGCCGTTATTGACAAGACCTACAAGTCAGCAACAGGCAAAATTCTCTATGTAGAGGATTCTCAATTTAATAAGGTAGCTGAAATTTTCCATAAGTATCTGGATATGGAGGAGTCTTATGTCAAAGAACAGCTTTCTCAACCAGATCTAAAACAGGTATCCTTTGGGACCAAGGGGAATGGGATCACCTATGCCAATATGATGGCTATTAAAAATGACCTCAAAACTGCTGGTGTTGAGGGAGTTGACTTTACAACTAGCCCTAACCGCAGTTATCCCAATGGACAGTTTGCTTCTTCCTTTATCGGTTTGGCGCAACTCCATGAAAATGAGGATGGCACCAAACGTTTGATTGGGACATCTGGATTGGAGAGTTCTTTAAATAACATTCTGGCGGGTACAGATGGGATCATCACCTATGAGAAAGATCGTCTGGGAAATATTGTTCCGGGTACAGATCAAGCTTCTCAACAAACGGTAGATGGAAAGGATGTGTACACAACCCTTTCTAGTCCCTTGCAATCCTTTATGGAAACCCAGATGGATGCCTTTCAGGAAAAGGTAAAAGGCAAGTATATGACGGCTACCTTGGTTAGCGCTAAAACAGGGGAAATCCTGGCTACGACCCAACGGCCGACCTTTAACGCAGATACCAAGGATGGCATCACAAAAGACTTTGTCTGGCGTGATATCCTCTATCAAAGTAACTATGAGCCAGGATCGACCATGAAGGTGATGATGTTGGCCTCAGCCATTGATAACAATACCTTCCCTGGTGGCGAATACTTTAACAGTAGCGAATTGAAAATAGCAGATGCGACCATTCGAGACTGGGACGTCAATGAAGGATTGACCAGTGGTGGCACCATGACCTTCTCTCAAGGATTTGCCCACTCAAGTAATATCGGGATGACCTTGCTTGAGCAAAAGATGGGGGATACAACTTGGCTGGACTACCTTAACCGCTTTAAGTTTGGGGTGCCGACCCGTTTTGGTCTGGCAGATGAGTACACAGGTCAATTGCCTGCTGATAACATTGTCAATATCGCCATGAGTTCATTTGGACAAGGGATCTCTGTTACCCAGACCCAGATGCTTCGTGCTTTTACAGCTATTGCCAACGATGGGGTTATGTTGGAACCGAAATTTATCAGTGCCCTCTATGATCCAAATGACCAGTCTGTTCGTAAGTCTCAAAAGGAAATTGTCGGAAATCCTGTGTCAAAAGCAGCAGCATCCTCTACTCGGGAGCACATGGTCATGGTCGGAACAGATCCTGTCTACGGTACCATGTACAACCACAGTACAGGAAAGCCAAATGTCAATGTTCCGGGGCAAAATGTTGCTCTGAAATCAGGAACAGCTCAGATTGCCGATGAGAAGAATGGGGGCTACCTGACAGGTGAAACCAACTATATCTTCTCTGTTGTGTCAATGCATCCTGCAGAGAATCCTGACTTTATCCTCTATGTGACGGTGCAACAGCCAGAGCATTATTCGGGTGTTCAGCTTGGGGAGTTTGCCAACCCAATCCTTGAGCGAGCTTCTGCTATGAAAGAATCCCTCAATCTTCAGTCAACTGCCAAGAGCTTAGATCAGGTCAGCAAGACGACAAGCTATGCCATGCCAGCTACCAAGGACTTTACGCCGGGAGACCTAGCAGAGGAATTGCGTCGCAACCTTGTCCAACCAATCGTTATCGGAACAGGAACCAAGATCAAGGAACTCTCGGTTGCTGAAGGAGATAATTTGGAAGCCAATCAGCAGATCTTAATCCTGTCTGACAAGGTCGAAGAAATGCCTGATATGTACGGCTGGACAGATGAAAATGTGCAAACATTTGCCAAATGGCTGAATATAGAAGTCGAGTGGGAAGGTAGTGGCAAAACGGTCAAGAAACAAAGTGTCCGTGCCAATACAGCCCTCAAAGACATTAAAAAAATGAAAATAACTTTAGGAGATTAAGATGATTAGTTCCATTAGTGCTGGAGTTCTAGCCTTTCTATTGACCTTGATAGGTATTCCAGCCTTTATCCGATTTTATCGAAAAGCACAGATTACAGGTCAGCAGATGCACGAGGATGTCAAGCAACACCAAGCTAAAGCTGGAACTCCAACCATGGGAGGTCTTGTCTTCCTGATCGTTGCAGTTGTTGTGAGCTTCCTTGTCGCTCTCTTTACCCAACAATTGACCAACAATGTAGGCATGATTTTGTTTATCTTGGTTTTGTATGGTTTGGTAGGTTTTTTGGATGATTTCCTCAAGGTCTTTCGTAAGATTAACGAAGGCTTAAATCCCAAGCAAAAACTTGCTCTCCAGCTCCTTGGAGGAGTGATTTTCTACCTCTTTTATGAGCGTGGTGGCGACATGCTTTCGGTCTTTGGCTACCAAGTTCATCTAGGCATTTTCTATATTTTCTTTGCCCTTTTCTGGCTAGTTGGCTTTTCAAACGCAGTAAACTTGACAGACGGGATTGACGGCTTAGCAAGTATTTCCGTGGTGATTAGCTTATCGGCCTACGGTGTGATTGCTTATATGCAAAATCAACTGGATATCCTTCTTGTGATTCTTGCCATGATTGGTGGTTTGCTAGGTTTCTTCGTCTTTAACCACAAGCCTGCCAAGGTCTTCATGGGAGATGTGGGAAGTTTGGCTCTTGGTGGGATGCTGGCAGCAATCTCTATGGCCCTCCACCAAGAATGGACCCTTTTACTGATTGGGATTATCTATGTCTTTGAGACAAGCTCTGTTATGATGCAGGTTACCTACTTCAAACTTAGTGGTGGAAAACGTATTTTCCGTATGACACCTGTGCATCACCATTTCGAGCTTGGAGGATTCTCAGGCAAGGGCAATCCTTGGAGCGAGTGGAAGGTTGACTTCTTCTTTTGGGGAGTTGGGCTTCTAGCAAGTCTCTTGACCTTAGCCTTTTTATACCTACTGTAAAACTAACTTTTGATGACAAAATAAAACAGGATGAAGGTGATCTTCATCCTGTTTTTGTGTGTTTAAAGGTTAGTTGGAGTCATCCTTTCTCCCTTTTAACATAAAAGTGGCTGTAAGGGCTAGGCTGAGTCCTGCTAAGAAGAGGAGTGGGTTGGACACTTCTCCTGTTGCTGGAAGTTCTTCTTTAGGAGAATGATTTCCAGCTTTAGCAAGGCTCGGACTAGCTGGAAATTGTTCAGCCTCGTGTGCTGAGGTTTCTGCATCTGAAGTACTTGGTTTTTCCTCTGTGTTAGAGCTTGTTCCAGTTGCTTGATAGACGACAGCATAGGTACTGAAATGATTAGTGATGAATTCTACCTTTCCGTCTCGAACGGTGAAATCAAGGACTTGCAACTCCTTGGTTGGAGTGATGTAGTAGATGTTTTCTACGCTAGCTGAAACAGGCAAGCGAACTAAGACAGCGCCTTTTGGCTGTACGCTATGATCTGTTGGATTTTTAAGTTGTAGGTCGTAAGCGTCATAGGTCTTGCCAAAGAGTTCTTGAGCTAGGACACGTCGGCTAGAAACGTGAGAAATTCCTTCTAAGTCGCTGGCTCCACCGATGATTTCTACTCCAGTCTCCTTATCTTTTAAGACTTGAACTGGATAGTCAGGAAGGCTAAGGCTTGGAGCGGCCTGATCTCCGCTAGTTCCGATAGGTTTAGTGTATTCAGGTTTTTCAACAGTAGGAGTTTCCTCTTGACCTGCTGTTCCGATAGGTTTGGTGTATTCAGGCTTTTCTACAGTAGGGGACTCTTCTTGCCCTGCTGTTCCGATAGGTTCGGTGTATTCAGGCTTATCTACAGTAGGAGGCTCTTCTTGTCCTACGGTCCCAATAGGATCGGTGTATTCAGGCTTTTCTACAGTGGGTGGCACTTCTTGCCCTGCAGTCCCGATAGGTTTAGTGTATTCAGGAATTTCAACAGTAGGAGCTGGTTCCTCTCCCTTGCTTGTAGTTGGTTGCTTCTCATCAACTTTCTTTTCATCCTTTTTAGTAAAGACGGCTACGATAGGGCTGCTTGTGGTATTTCCTTGAATGGTATAAGCTTCAATGGCATTTCCAGCTTTGCGATTGGTTTCGTCAGGGATTGGGATTTGAACTTGATTGTCTTGGATTGATAGGATAGTCTGATCCCCACTGGTAACCAGATGCGTTTCATCCACCTTACGCAAAACTAGAGGATCTTTGACTCCTGGGAAGGTCACTGCGATGGCTTCCCAATCTCCAGCTGGTAGGCTTAAGGAAATGGTTTTGTCATTTTCCTTAAGAGGCGCAATGCTCGGGCTATCTATACCAACAGCAGGGGCTTTGATGATATCAAAGGAGTCTAGAGAGATTTTCTTGCGACCTTCTGGCGAATCTGGGTCAACTTGTAGTGTCAGGGTGTGCGGACCGTCAGTAAGGTTTGTAAATTCACCAATAAAAGCTCTCTTTTCAGTTGCACCTGAAGTGTAGAAGTCTAGACTTGGCATTTCTTTGCCATCTAGTGTAACACGTGCTCGTCCAAGAGCGAGGCTCTTCAAGCCAAAGATACGAATACCTGTCCCTGTAAAGGAAATAGTTGCCTGAGCTTCTGAAGATGCACTAGAGTCGCTGTTGTTAATATCAGCGTATTTTTCCGTACCTCCGTAGAGTTCAGGGTCAGACCAGTCCTTAAACTGGGAACCATACTGGATACGCGAATCACGATCATCCATTTTTTCAATCGTATTGCCTGTTCCTGCTAGGATCTTGAAGTAGTCTAATGAAATTTTCGAGCGCTCACTACCACGTCCTTTGTGCTCACGTTTAACACGAAGAGTCAATGTGTGAGGTCCGTCAGATAATCCTGTGAAGCGACCGATGAGACTACCTTTTTCAGTTGCTCCAGCAGTATGGAAGTCAAGCTCCCCGACCTCTTTGCCATCAATTTTAGCAGTGGCAAGACCTAATTCAGACGATTTCAGTCCATAGATTTCGATACCAACACCAGTGAAAGGAATGGTGGCAGTGAGGTCTTCGTCTGTGTAATCTCCTTTTGAAAGGTCAGCAAATTTCTCTGTTCCTCCAAATAATTCTGCGTCTGCCCAATTTCCAAAGGCAGCTCCGTACTGGATACGGCTATCTCGGTCGTCCATCAACTCGCTATAGGTTTCGACAGTGGCCTGTTCAGAAACTTGTGTGGCAAGCTCGCCCAGCATAGCCTTGACAGTATAGGTGTAGGCATGTTGAGGATTGAGTGACCGGTCAATAAAGTGGGTTTGATTAGTTACAAATTCTCTGGTCGCAGAGGTTTGGCCAGTTTCGTCTTTCACTTGTCTTTGGATGACATAGTGGGTAGCGCCTTCTACTTGGTTAAAGGTGAGTTCGGCAGTGACTCCATTTTGTCGAACTGCTGTTAGACTGGTTACACGACCAGGGAAGTGTTCAAAGGTAATGACGTCACCTTTTTGTGTTGCAAGCTGGATACGATTATCTTTAAGGATCGTTGCCTTGACTGGTTTGCCATTGACCTTGATTTGGCTGGCTTCGATATTTGGATAATCTACAACCAAATCTCCACCGACATTTGAAAGGAAGGACAAGCTTTGCAGATTTTTATCTTTCCACTTCATGCTGACTTCAAAGTTTCCTCGAGCAACCAAGCCAGAAACCTGACCGTCTTTCCAAGCATCAGGAAGGGCTGGCAATGGTGCAATATAGCCAGTATGAGATTGGAGGAGCATTTCTGCCATCCCACTTGTTGCCCCAAAGTTTCCGTCGATTTGGAAAGGCGCGTGGGTATCCCAAAGATTTTCTAGGGTTGAATACTTGAGCTGTTCAGCGAGCAAGCGATGGGCACGGTTACCGTCCAGCAGACGAGCCCAGAGATTGATTTTATTGGCCTTAGACCAACCAGTACCACCATCTCCACGGTGGTTCAAGGTAGCACGCGCAGCCTCTAGGTATTCAACTTGGTCCTTGCTAAAGAGCGTACCTGGGAAGAGACCAACTAGATGGGAAACGTGACGGTGGTGATTTTCAATCCCTTCATTAGTGAATTGGGGACTGTCCTCCTCGTACCATTCCTTGATGCGTCCTTCTTTATTGATGTGGAGGGGTTTGAGTTTGTCAAATTTAGCCTTAACCTCTGTAACTAAGTCTTGGTCGACATTCAGATGTCTAGCGACTTCCATGTAGTCGTGGAATAGCTGCCAGACTAGCGATTGGTCAAAGGTGTTTCCGATGGTGATGGTCCCGTGTTCTGGTGAGTAGGATGGTGAAGACACCCAACGGTCACTGGCCTTGTCATAGTGCAAGAAGGAGTTCCAGAACTTGGCAGTCTCCTTGAGCATTGGGTAAATCTTTTCTTTGAGATAGGTCTCATCCTTTGTGAACTTATAATAGTCATAGACGTTCTGCATCATCCAAGCATTAGCAGCTGGAGACCAACCCCAATAGTAATTCCAACCAGGCGTAGTCCAGCCAAATGGTGTCGCCTGGGTGTGGACCAGCCAACCATTTTCTTGGCCGTCTTTGGGTTCGATACCTGCGTATTCCTTAGCAGCGATACGTCCGTAGTAGCGCATGTCGTCAATGTAATTGATCATTGGCTTGGCAGTTTCAGCAAGGTTGCTCATGTAGGCTGGCCAATAGTTCATTTGCAAATTGACATTGAGGTGGTAGTCAGCGTTCCAAGGTGGATTGTCTACAGCATTCCAGACTCCTTGTAGGTTGGCAGGAAGGGCATCTGTCCGATCACGAGAAGAACTGATGAGTAAATAACGTCCGTATTGGAAGAAGAGTTCTTCCAATTTTTGCCCTTTTTCTGGGTTATAGCCTTGAAGGGCCTCTTTTGTCGTTTGAGCAGTCTTGCTTCCACCTAGGTTTAGTTTAACGCGGTTAAAGAGACTTTGATAGTCCTTGATATGGGCCTTTTTAAGTGTCTCGTAGTCTTTGGTCTTAGCTACTTCGACAATCCCTTTAACTGTTTTTTCGAGGTCAATGTCTTTTCGATAGTTGGTTTTTGGATTCTGAGCAAAGTTAGTCTTGGCACTGAGATAGAGGGTCGCATAACTTGCGCCTGTAACAGTCAGAGTTTCGTCCTGAACAGTCACCTTTCCGTCAGTTTTAATTCCTAGATAGGATGCAAATTTGAGGCCGTTATCTTTGACAGTTCCCTTTAGAAGGATTCCGTTTGCATCTGTAGTGACATGACCATTCTTATAGCTGGAATATTCCCAAGAGTAGTTGCCATTAGCAAGCAGGTCTTCTGTCAAGCTGTTCCAAAGGGTAAAGTCAAGTGTCTTGTTTCCTTTTTTGGTCAAGTGGGTCACAGTGACATCATCAGGATAGCTGGAGAAGGTTTCGCGTTTGAAGGTCGTCCCATCTTGGGTGTAAGAAGTGGTCGTAGTGGCTTCGGTGATGTCTAGATTACGATGATAATCAGTTACAGTATCTAGTCCTTTCTTCTGGTTATTAAAGACCATGAAGATATCTCCAAAGGCTAGGTAACGTCCATACTGGGCGTTGTTTGGTCCGACTAGATTTTGTTCAGCCAGTTGTTTGGCTTTTTGGCGGTCTCCATCTTCGAGAGCTTTACGAATCTCCGCCAAGACCTTGTAGCGATCCTTGTAGTTCCCTCCATTATAGTCGGTGCTATCGGGTTGGGGACCTCCAGACCAGAGGGTCTTTTCGTTGTACTGGATTCTTTCTTCGCCAATTAGACCAAATACCTTGGCTCCCATCTCTCCATTTCCGACAGGGAGGGCTTGCTTTTCCCATCCGTCATAGGAGGGAGCTGTTGGTTGATCGTAGTTGAGTTGATAGTTTTCTTGCTTTGTCACCGGCTGATCTGCTTTTTCAGGTTCCTTATTTTCTTTGGCTTCAACAATGGCTTCTTCACTAGCTTGACTATTTGTCTTTTGAGTCTCGTTAGCTGGCTTGCTTTCGGAAACTACTGGACTTTCGGCTAGAGACGGATTTGTAGTTTCAGTCGCTTCAGCTGCTTTGGGTTCACTATCAGGCTTAGTGATAGCTTCGACAGAGGTTGGTTCAGTTTGCTTGACCTCAACACTGTCTGCAGCTACAGTATGGTTGACTAGAAAAATAGCCCCCAGCAAAACAGAAGCAGTCCCAACCGTCAGCTTGCGGATGCTATAGCGACAGGATTTCTCCCAAAAGTGTTTTTTCATAAAACCCTCCTTTGTTTATTCGAAACCGCTTACATTTTATGAAGCAGTCCCGTTTAATTTGTTTCTATTTATCTCCTCACTTCCCATTCTAATGGTCGTTTAGCATTTGTCAAGAGCTTTTTAGCAAGATACATATTTGCTGTTGTTTTTTCTTAAAATAGTAGAAGAAAGAGAGGAAAGGGTGGAATTATTCGTAATTTCATAGTTCAATCTGATTATAAGACTAGTTTAGAATTGACTTAACCCCCTCTTGAAAGCGTAAAACAAACTAGTCAGGAAAGTCACTTTATGGTATAATATAGAAGACTCAAAAAGAAACAGGAGAAAAAGAATGGATTTACTTTTAGCAATTATCTTGATTGTGCTAGCTTTTCTAGGAGGAGCTCTTGGAGGTATGTACTTGGTGCGTAAGCAAATCGAAAAAGAATTTGCTGACAACCCACGTTTGAACGCTGAGGCAGTTCGTGCTCTTTTGAGCGCAAATGGTCAAAAACCAAGCGAAGCCAAGGTACAACAAGTTTACCACCAAATCATCCGCCAACAAAAAGCAGCCCTTGCTAACAATAAAAAGAAATAAATAGGAAAAGTCTGGGATGAAAGTTCCAGACTTCTCACTATGTTCAATAGTTCTCAAGGATAAGACTTTTTCCTTGCATTCTATTGATATTTGATTATGATTAAGAGAGAGGAAGTTGACATTTTATCAAGCTGTCTATCCGATCGTTCAGGACAAGGAATCATGATGAACTATCAATCAGAAAAAAGACTAGAAAGAAGACTGTATGGATAATCGACCAATTGGTTTTTTGGATTCGGGTGTCGGGGGCTTGACTGTTGTTCGTGAGCTCATGCGCCAGCTTCCCCATGAAGAAATCGTCTATATTGGAGATTCGGCACGGGCACCCTATGGTCCCCGCCCTGCTGAGCAAATTCGTGAATATACTTGGCAGTTGGTCAACTTTCTCTTGACCAAGGATGTCAAGATGATTGTCATTGCTTGTAATACTGCGACTGCGGTCGTCTGGGAAGAAATCAAGGCCAAACTAGACATTCCCGTTCTAGGTGTGATTTTGCCAGGAGCTTCGGCAGCTATCAAGTCCAGTCAAGGTGGGAAAATCGGGGTGATTGGAACTCCCATGACGGTACAATCAGACATCTACCGTCAGAAAATCCATGATTTGGATCCAGACTTACAGGTGGAAAGTTTGGCCTGTCCCAAGTTTGCCCCCTTGGTTGAATCTGGTGCCTTATCAACTAGTGTAACCAAGAAAGTGGTTTATGAAACCCTGCGTCCCTTGGTCGGCAAGGTGGATAGCTTGATTCTGGGTTGTACCCATTACCCGCTCCTTCGCCCCATCATCCAAAATGTCATGGGACCAGATGTAAAACTCATCGATAGTGGGGCAGAGTGTGTACGGGATATCTCGGTTTTACTGAACTATTTTGAAATCAATCGTAGCCGAGATGCGGGACCTCTTCAACATCGTTTTTACACAACAGCCAATAGCCAAAGTTTTGCCCAAATTGGAGCAGAATGGCTGGAAAAAGAGATTCATGTGGAGCATGTAACTTTATGACAAACAAAATTTATGAATACAAGGATGACCAGGACTGGTATGTCGGTGTCTGGGATGTCTATGGAGGCATCTATAGCCTTATCAAAGATCCTCTCGAGCTTGATTTTATGGATTTAGTGCGGATTTTTCGTGACGAAGAAAATGGCTTTCCGATTACGATAACGGTGATGCGCTGGTCTTCTAACTTTCGTTTGCTCTCCTTTATCGTTGAGATTTTAAATGCGGAAGCAGGACGTAACTTGGAAGTCATCCAACGTCAGGGAGCCCTACTCTTGGTTGAAAATGGGCAACTCCTGCATGTAGAATTGCCTAAAGAAGGTGTTGATGTGGCAGCCTTTTTTGAAACTAGCAAGGTCAGAGAAACCTTGCTCATAGCGACTCGCAATGAGGGCAAGACCAAGGAATTCCGAGCTATTTTTGACAAGCTAGGATATGATGTGGAAAATCTCAATGACTACCCTGACCTACCTGAAGTAGCTGAAACAGGCATGACCTTTGAAGAGAATGCTCGTCTCAAGGCAGAAACCATTTCGCAGTTAACAGGCAAGATGGTTTTGGCAGATGATTCTGGTCTCAAAGTCGATGTCCTCGGCGGTTTACCAGGAGTCTGGTCAGCGCGATTCGCTGGTGTGGGAGCGTCTGATCGTGAAAATAATGCCAAACTCTTGCACGAATTGGCCATGGTCTTTGAACTCAAGGACCGCTCAGCTCAATTCCACACAACCCTAGTCGTAGCTAGTCCAAACAAGGAAAGCTTGGTGGTTGAAGCTGACTGGCCGGGCTACATTAACTTTGAACCAAAGGGGGAGAATGGCTTTGGTTATGATCCGCTCTTCCTTGTGGGAGAGACAGGTAAGTCAGCAGCTGAATTAACCCTTGAAGAAAAAAATAGCCAATCCCACCGTGCCTTAGCCGTTAAGAAACTTTTGGAGGTATTTCCATCATGGCAAAGCAAACCATCATTGTAATGAGTGACTCTCATGGAGATAGCTTGATTGTGGAAGAAATTCGTGATCGCTATCTGGGGAAAGTCGATGCCATTTTTCACGATGGTGACTCTGAGCTCCGTCCAGACTCTCCTCTCTGGGAAGGCATCCATGTCGTCAAAGGAAATATGGACTTTTATGCTGGCTACCCAGAACGTTTGGTAACTCAACTTGGTCCAACCAAGATCATCCAGACGCATGGACACTTGTTTGATATCAATTTCAACTTTCAAAAGTTGGACTACTGGGCTCAGGAAGAAGATGCCGATATCTGTCTCTATGGTCACTTGCATGTACCAAATGCTTGGATGGAAGGAAAGACTCTTTTTCTCAATCCAGGCTCCATCAGCCAACCACGAGGAACTATTAGAGAATGCCTCTATGCCCGTGTGGAGATTGATGACAGCTATTTTAAAGTAGACTTTTTGACACGTGATCATGAGGTTTATCCAGGTCTGTCCAAGGAGTTTGCTCGATGATTGCCAAGGAATTTGAAGCATTTTTATTGGAGCAGGAAGAGACTTTTCTTACCCCTGCTGAGAATCTAGCAGCCTTGATTGATACCCATAACGCTGACCATGCGATTTTGGTGTTGAGCCAAATCACTTATACCCGTATCCCTGTTGTGACTTTTGACAAACGCTTTGTCGGAACCATTGGTCTGAGAGACATTTTGGCTTATCAAATGGAGCAAGGTTTGACGGATGAGCAGATGGCAACGACAGACATCGTCAATATGACCAAGACGGATGTGGCAGTTGTCGCTCCAGACTATAACATCACAGAGGTCCTCCATAAACTGGTGGATGAACCCTTCTTGCCAGTGGTAGATGATGAAGGGATTTTTCAAGGAATCATCACGCGCAAGTCCATCCTCAAGGCCGTCAATGCTCTCTTACATGACTTTAGTAAGGAATATGAGATTCGATGCAAATGAGAGATAGCATTTCAGCCTTTTTAGAGGAAAAACAGGGCTTGTCTACCAATTCCAAGCAGTCCTATAAGTATGATCTGGAGCAATTTTTAGACATTGTGGGTGAGCGGATTTCTGAGACCAGTCTTAAGATTTACCAAGCCCAGCTAGCCAATCTAAAAATCAGCGCCCAGAAGCGAAAACTTTCGGCCTGTAACCAATTTCTCTACTTTCTCTATCGAAACGGAGAAGTGGACAGCTTTTACCGTCTGGAATTAGCCAAACAAGCTGAAAAGAAGACTGAAAAGCCAGAGATTCTAAATTTAGACTCTTTTTGGCAGGAAAGTAATTATCCAGAAGGACGCTTGCTGGCGCTTCTTATCTTGGAAATAGGGCTCTTGCCAAGTGAGATTTTAGCCCTTAAGGTTGCAGATATCAATCTGGATTTTCAAGTGTTGAGAATCAGCAAGGCTTCCCAACAGAGGATTGTCACCATACCCACGACCTTGACTCCAGAATTGGAACCCTTGATGGGGCAGACCTATCTCTTTGAAAGGAGTGGGAAAACCTATTCTCGTCAGTGGGCCTTTCGTCAGCTGGAGTCCTTTGTCAAGGAGAAAGGTTTTCCAGCCTTATCAGCCCAAGCCTTGCGGGAACAGTTCATTCTAAGACAGATAGAAAACAAGGTCGATTTGTACGAAATTGCAAAAAAACTAGGATTAAAAACAGTCCTGACCTTAGAAAAATATAGATAATGGATATTAAATTAAAAGATTTTGAAGGGCCGCTGGACTTGCTTTTGCACCTGGTTTCTAAGTACCAGATGGATATCTACGATGTGCCTATCACAGAAGTCATCGAACAGTATCTAGCCTATGTCTCAACCTTGCAGGCAATGCGTCTGGAAGTAACGGGCGAGTATATGGTTATGGCCAGTCAGCTCATGCTGATCAAGAGCCGCAAGCTCTTGCCAAAGGTAGCAGAAGTGACAGACTTGGAAGATGACCTGGAGCAGGACCTTCTCTCCCAAATCGAAGAATACCGCAAGTTCAAACTCCTGGGCGAGCACTTGGAGGCTAAGCACCAAGATCGGGCTCAGTACTATTCCAAAGCGCCGACAGAGTTGATTTACGAAGATGCAGAGCTTGTACATGATAAGACGACCATTGACCTCTTTTTGGCTTTTTCAAATATCCTAGCCAAGAAAAAAGAGGAGTTCGCACAGAATCACACGACCATTTTGCGGGATGAGTATAAGATTGAGGACATGATGGTCATCGTAAAAGAGTCCTTGTCTGGACGAGACCAGTTGCGTTTGCAGGATTTGTTCAAGGAAGCCCAGAATGTTCAAGAGGTTATTACCCTCTTTTTGGCAACCCTAGAGTTAATCAAAACCCAGGAACTGATTCTCATGCAAGAGGAGAGTTTTGGAGATATCTATCTCATGGAAAAGAAGGAAGAAAGTCAAGAGGCACAAAGCTAGACTTGATAGAGAGGAAAGATGAGTACTTTAGCAGAAATAGAAGCGCTCTTGTTTGTAGCAGGTGAAGATGGGATTCGAGTCCGTCAGTTGGCTGAACTCCTCTCTCTGCCACCGACAGGCATCCAACAGAGTTTAGAAAAATTAGCCCAGAAGTATGAAAAAGACCAAGATTCGAGCTTGTCCCTGATCGAGACAGGTGGTGCATACAGATTGGTCACCAAGCCTCAATTTGCAGCGATTTTGAAGGAATACTCCAAGGCACCCATCAACCAAAGTTTGTCTCGGGCTGCTCTTGAAACCTTGTCCATCATTGCCTACAAGCAGCCTATCACGCGGATAGAAATTGATGCTATCCGTGGGGTCAATTCTAGTGGAGCTCTAGCTAAGCTACAAGCTTTTGAATTGATAAGAGAAGATGGGAAAAAAGAAGTTTTGGGTCGCCCTAATCTCTATGTGACTACGGATTATTTTCTAGATTACATGGGGATTAACCATTTAGAAGAATTACCAGTGATTGATGAGCTTGAGATTCAAGCCCAAGAAAGCCAATTATTTGGTGAAAGGATAGAAGAAGATGAGAATCAATAAATATATTGCCCACGCAGGTGTGGCCAGTAGGAGAAAAGCAGAAGAGCTGATCAAACAAGGCTTGGTGACGGTCAACGGCCAAGTGGTGCGTGAACTAGCAACCACTATCAAAGCTGGCGATAAGGTTGAAGTTGAAGGACAACCTATCTACAACGAAGAAAAGGTCTACTATCTGCTTAACAAACCACATGGAGTGATTTCCAGTGTGACAGATGACAAGGGCCGCAAGACTGTTGTGGACCTCTTGCCCAATGTCAAGGAGCGCATTTACCCAGTTGGACGTTTGGACTGGGATACATCAGGTGTCTTGATTTTGACCAACGATGGGGACTTTACAGACGAGATGATTCACCCCCGTAATGAGATTGACAAGGTCTATGTCGCGCGTGTTAAAGGTGTGGCCAACAAAGAAAACCTTCGTCCCTTAACTCGTGGTCTTGAGATTGATGGCAAGAAAACTAAGCCAGCTGTTTATGAGATTCTCAAAGTAGATCCAGTTAAAAATCGCTCTGTAGTACAGTTGACTATCCATGAAGGGCGCAACCACCAGGTTAAAAAGATGTTTGAAGCTGTCGGTCTCCAAGTGGATAAGTTGTCTCGGACACGTTTTGGACACCTAGACTTGACAGGCCTTCGTCCGGGAGAATCTCGCCGCCTTAACAAAAAAGAAATCAGCCAACTACACACCATGGCTGTAACCAAGAAATAATGAAACGAATCTTAATAGCTCCAGTACGCTTTTACCAACGTTTTATCTCACCAGCCTTTCCACCCTCTTGTCGTTTTGAGCCAACTTGTTCCAACTACATGATCCAGGCTATTGAAAAACATGGCTTCAAGGGTGTTCTGATGGGCTTGGCTCGGATTTTACGTTGCCATCCCTGGTCGCCAATAGGAAAAGATCCTGTCCCAGACCACTTTTCACTCAAACGGAATCAAGAAAAAAAATAACCCAACATCATTTGATGTTGGGTTTTCTTGCTTATTTCAAAGCTTTTTGAGCGTCTTCGATCATGAGTTTAGTTGATTCAAGTCCGCCTCCGCTTAGGTACCAGAGGTCTGGTGTTAGTTGGATAATTTTACCATTTTTAGCGGCAGGAGTTTCAGCGATGAGGGCATTTTCTAGGACGCCGTCGTTGCTAGAGTTGTCCCCACCAATGGCAAGGGTACGGTTGATGACAAAGAGGATGTCAGGATTGATTTCTTTGACACTTTCAAAGCTGACTTCTTGTCCGTGGCGAGAGTCTTCAAATTGAGTATCAGTTGGTTTGAATTTCAAGGTTTGGTACAAGAAAGAGAAACGAGATTGGGCACCAAAGGCAGCCATTTTTCCTTCATTGAGGAGGATAGCAAGGGCTTTTTTGTCAGAACTTTCGTTTTTAGTAGCGACTTCTTGGATGCTCTTGTCTAGGTTAGCCAATTCTTGCTTGGCTTTCTGTGTACCAGTTTCACCGAAGGCACTTGCTAGAGATTCGATGTTGGCCTTGGTAGAAGTCCAGTAGTCGTCCTTGCTTGCTTGGAAGAGCACGGTTGGGGCGATTTCTTTGAACTTGTCTACGAATTTTTGGGTACGTGGAGAAGCGATAATCAAATCCGGTTCAAGAGCAGCAATGGCTTCTAGGTCTGGCTCAACCATAGAACCAACATTTTTGACATTTCCTGCGAGATCTTTTAGGTAAGTCGGAACAGTTTTTGTAGGCATTCCGACGATATTCTTTTCAAATCCTAAAGCGCGAATAGTATCTGCAGCACCGAGATCAAAGGTTACAATCTTTTCAGGAACTTTTGAAAGTTTGACCTCGTCTAGTGAACTTTTAATGGTTATCTCTGTTGGAGCAGAGCTACTTGACTCCGTCTGGCTAGTGCTTGAGTTTGTATTTGTACTACATGCACCAAGTAAGAGCAAGAAGCTGGCCACTAGGGCAGTGAGATAAAGTTTAAGGGATGTTTTCATGATTTCTCCTTTTTAAAATGTGATAACGATGTAGGGGGCTCTTAGATAGGCTTGTTAGCTAAGAGACAGAGGGATCTCTAACATGAGTTCAGAATAGCTAGCTATAGATACAGATCTTTTTGCCATTGATATCAGCCAGCGTGATGGGAATCTCATAGAGTTGACTGAGCAGGTCAGCCTGCATGATTTGAGCAGTCGTTCCCTTGCAAAAGACTTGACCGTCCTTGAAGGCAACAATTTCATCCGCATACTGGCTAGCCATGTTGATATCGTGGAGGACGATGATAATGGTCTTCCCTAGTTCCTCCACCAGTCGCCGAAGGATCTGCATCATGCTGACACTTTGCTTGATATCGAGGTTGTTGAGCGGTTCGTCTAGCAAGATAAAGTCTGTATCCTGGGCCAGTACCATAGCGATAAAAACACGTTGCAACTGTCCACCAGACAGACTATCGATGTAGCGTTCTTTTAAGTTGGTCAGTTCCAGATAGTCAAGGGTTTCTCGAATTTTTTCCCAGTCTTCCGCCCTCAGTCGACCACGACTGTAGGGAAAACGTCCAAAGCTGACCAGTTCTTCTACAGTCAATTTGGCTTGGTAATTAATCTTCTGCTTTAGGATGGTGAGTTCTTTGGCCAGTTCTTGGGAATTCCAGCTTTCGATTTCCCGGCCTTTAATACTGAGAATTCCCTGATCTTTCTTGGTCAGTCTGCTCATAATGGAGAGGAGAGTTGATTTTCCAGCACCATTTGGACCAATGAAGGCTGTCAGTTTCTGAGGACTGACTTCAAGCGAAATGTCTTGCAAAATATCCTGTTTTTGAATGGATTTGTCAATGTTTTCCAGTTTCACCGACGCGCCCTCCTGTATAGTAAGATAAAGAATAAGAAGCCACCCACACTCTCAATGATCATGCTGATGCGAATTTCCAGCGCAAAGACTCGTTCGATGAGGGCTTGCCCCAAGGTTAAGCTAATAAATCCAATTAGAATGGCTACGATAAAGAGCAACTTGTGTCGATAATCTTTGACGATTAGGTAGGTAAGATTGGCCAGCATAAAGCCGAAGAAGGCCATAGGCCCTACCAAGGCAGTCGCTGTTGAGGTCAAGAGCACGATGCCCCAGAGGAGTTCTCTCTGTTCTTTTTCAACATCGAGTCCAAGTATCTGAGCCGTTTCTCTTTGCAGGTGCAAGACATCCAGAACGACTGCTTTTCGAAAGAAAAAGATTGTCAAGGCGAGGATGATCAGAGAACCGATGGCTAGGATGGAAGTGTTGAGATGTTGAAAGGAGGCAAAGAGACTGTTCTGCAGTTTATCGTATTCATTTGGATCCATCAGAACTTGTAGGAAGGTACTGATATTTCGAAAGAGACTTCCGAGCGCTAGGCAGATTAGCAGAATGAAGACCAGATCTTGCTTCATCAGCGTTTTCAAGTAGCCTTGTAAGGCGAGAAAAAAGAGGGATTGAAGCAGAAGCAAGACTAGAAATTCTAAGACAGGAGACTTTCCAAGCTGTAGAAATTTGCTTTCAAATATCAGTAGCAGGGTTTGTAACAAGACATAGAAGGATTCGATTCCCAAAATACTTGGTGTCAGAAAGCGATTTTCCGTCAGGGTTTGAAAACTAATGGTCGAAATCCCTGTCGCGATGGCTACCAAGAGATAAACGATGATTTTTTGGGAACGCAACTTCCAGGCAAAGGCAGACAGATGGGTGAAGGGCCAAAAGTAGAGGAGACAAGCTCCGATGGCCAGAATAATGAGAAGGCAAAAGAGCTTGGTATGTTTGCTTTTAAACGGCATCTTTTTGTCCCCCTCTCCATAGAAGTAGGATAAAGACGAGGCTACCGATGATTCCTAGCAAGAGACTGACAGACAGCTCATAGGGCCGAATCAAGACTCGAGAGAGGATGTCGCAGGCAAGAACCAGATTGGCACCGACTAGAGCGACGACGAGTTTGGTTTGGCTCAGATTATCTCCATAGTGCTTGCGGACAAGATTGGGAACGATGACCCCGAGAAATGGCAAGGCACCCACGGTAATCATGGTGACACTTGTCGTTAGCGCCACCAGAAAAAGGGCCAGTTTTTCAAGTAGGGAGTAAGAAATCCCCAAACTCTCACTGGTTTCCTTGCCCAGATTCATGATGGTGAAGGTTTGGGATAATTTCCAAACGGCTATCAGGATAATGAGGCCTAAGAAGAGCCACTCATACTGATGGGTCTGAATCATGGAGAAGGAACCCTGGGTCCAGGCCGTCATACTCTGAACCAGATTGAAACGATAGGCGATAACTTCTGTGACAGAACCGATAATCCCACTATAGATGATCCCGATCAAGGGCAACATCCACCTTTCCTTTACAGAAAAAATAGTCATAAAGGCCAGGAAGAAGAGGGTAAATAAAATGGATGAGCCAAAAGCAAAGAGCATCTTTTGGGTCAGACTCGCAGACGGAAAGACAAAGAGACTCAACACCATTCCCAGTTTGGCGGCTTCTGTCGTTCCGACTGTACTCGGAGCAGCAAATTGATTTTGAGTGATGGTCTGCATGAGGAGTCCTGCCATGCTCATACTGGAGGCTGCAAGGAGAATGCTGATGGTTCTTGGAAGACGCGACTCTTGAAAGAGAAGCCAAGTCTGTTGGTCAAAAGCAAAGAATTTTTCCCAAGAAAAATCACTGGTTCCAATACTAATGGAGAGAAAGACCAGGAGTAGAAGTAAGCCTGTTAAAATATGAGAGAGTTTCATGCCCCGTCCTTTCATGTAGATTTGGTATAAAAATACCCTTGGAGATAATGTAACACGATTTTTTTAATCTGTCAATAAATTTTCTGACAATTTAATGTAAAAAGAAAGAAAAATTCCTGAAATAATATCTGCCCCTCTCTTTTATTGGAAAACTGAGTAAAAACCAATCCACCTTTCCACTATCCTTCTCCTATAAAAAGTGGTAAAATGGAGGACAGAAAGAAGGAACTGATATGACAACATTATTTTCAAAAATCAAAGAAGTAACAGAGCTTGCTGCGATCTCAGGTCATGAAGCGCCTGTCCGGACTTATCTTCGTGAAAAGTTGACACCGCACGTGGATGAAGTAGTGACAGATGGCTTGGGTGGTATTTTCGGTATCAAGCATTCAGAAGCTACGGATGCACCGCGTGTTTTGGTCGCATCTCACATGGACGAAGTTGGTTTTATGGTCAGCGAGATTAAGCCAGATGGAACCTTCCGTGTGGTTGAAATCGGTGGCTGGAACCCTATGGTGGTCAGCAGTCAACGCTTTAAACTCTTTACTCGTGACGGTCGTGAAATTCCAGTGATCTCAGGTTCTGTCCCTCCACATTTGACACGTGGAACAGGTGGACCAACTATGCCAGCAATTTCAGATATCATTTTTGATGGTGGTTTTGCAGACAAGGCTGAGGCAGAAAGCTTTGGTATCCGTCCTGGTGACACCATTGTCCCAGATAGTTCTGCTATCTTGACAGCCAATGAAAAAAATATCATCTCAAAAGCTTGGGACAACCGCTACGGTGTCCTCATGGTGAGCGAGCTTGCAGAAGCTTTATCAGATCAAAAACTGGGAAATGAACTCTATCTTGGCTCTAACGTCCAAGAAGAGGTTGGTCTGCGTGGTGCTCATACTTCCACAACCAAGTTTGACCCAGAAGTCTTTCTGGCAGTTGACTGTTCACCTGCTGGTGATGTTTATGGTGGTCAAGGCAAGATTGGGGATGGAACTTTGATTCGTTTCTATGATCCAGGTCACTTGCTCCTCCCAGGTATGAAGGATTTCCTTTTGACAACGGCCGAAGAAGCTGGCATCAAGTACCAATACTACTGTGGAAAAGGCGGAACGGACGCTGGAGCAGCTCATCTGAAAAATGGTGGTGTCCCATCAACAACCATCGGTGTCTGCGCTCGTTATATCCACTCTCACCAAACCCTCTACGCGATGGATGACTTCCTAGAAGCCCAAGCTTTCTTGCAAGCCTTGGTGAAAAAATTAGACCGCTCAACGGTTGATTTGATTAAAAATTATTAAACATAAGGGAGGTGGTCGGGATGGTAGAACCAAACCTAGAAAGCCTTATAAGAGATCTCTACAACCATGCCCGTCAGGGCTTGAGTGAAGATTTAGTTGCTGCTCTCCTAGAGACTGCTAAAAAACTACCAACTACAAATGAGCAATTATTAGCAGTCCGACTCTCAGGACTTGTCAATCGTGAATTGCTCATCAATCCCAAACATCCAGCACCTGAATTGATCAACTTGGCGCGCTTTATCAAAAGAGAAGAGGCTAAGTACAGAGGTACTGCAGTTTCTGCTATTATGTTTGGAGAGCTATTTAAAATGCTTTGATTCCATTGTGAATCAAAGCATTTTTATATGCTCCGAAAGAAATTCTTAATGAGGAGACGAAAAAAACCATCCCATTCAGGATAGCTTCTTGTTTATTAGATTTGTTCAGCGATGACCTTTTCAGCTAGGTTCATAGCATGGTCAGATACACGAGTGTAGTGGGAAATGATGTCGATAAAGTTGACTCCAGCTTGTGTAGAACACTCACCTTTGTTAAGGCGTTTGATGTGGGTCTTTCTGAGAACGCGTTCCATATTGTTGATTTCTTTATGGCGTTCAATCAGACTTTGAGCTTTTTCAATATCATTGTTTTCTACACTATCAAGGGCATCCTTGATGAATGCGGTTGTTGCTTGATAAATCTCAGCTAATTCCTCTAAAGCAGCATCAGAAAATTGAACATTCTTACGTTGGAGGTAGTCTGTTAGGTTGAGCAAGCCTTCTGCGTGGTCCCCAATCCGTTCCAAATCACGAGACGAATCCAGGATGTTAGTCAAGACTTCGCTTTCCTTTTGACTCAAGGATTCGCTTGAGAGTCTGATGAGGTAACGAGTGAGTTTTTCATCGATGGTGTTGATGGCTTCCTCTGTCTTGTGCCCTTTTTCAGCTACCTTTTCATCCAAACCGATGATATAGGTATAAGAAAGGTCAAAAGCTTTGGCTGCATAGTTCCCCAAGTGCAAGAGTTCTTTTTTGGCATTTCCTAGAGCGATAGAAGGAGATTGCTGGATAAGTTGCTCGTCGAGATAGAGGGGCTCGTACTTGACAACCTCGTCTTCACCAGGGATGAGCTTGGTTACAAAGTAGGCCAAGGCTCCGATGAATGGAAATTGTACAATGGTGTTACTTACGTTAAAGGCACCGTGAGAGAAGGCGATTGTCATCTCAGGTGAGAGGTGAAGGAGTGCCTGGAAGTACTCGATCATAGCAGTGAAGGGGCCTAATAAGATTAAGCAAAGAATAGTTCCTAAAACATTAAAGGTAACGTGGGTTGCCGCAACGCGTTTCGCTGAGACATTGGCTCCAGCTGCCGCAATGATAACGGTTAGAGTTGTCCCGATATTATCCCCGAAGAGAACTGGTAGTGAACCTTTAAGGTCAAGGAAGCCACCTGCATAGAGGCCTTGCAAAATCCCGATTGTAGCCGAGGAAGCCTGGATGAGGACGGTAATCACTGCACCAGCTACCACTCCTAAAATAGGATTTTGTCCCAAGGTGACCATATACTCCTTGAATTGTGGTAAATCTTTAAGCGGACTCATACCGGCACTGATGAGGTTAAGAGCGTAGAAGATCCCCCCGACACCAAACAGGATGCGCCCGATATTGTTTGCTGTTCTGTTTTTTGTAAAGAAGAGAAACATAGTCCCAAGGAAAATCAAGGGTAAAGCATACTCACCCAGTTTGAAACCGATGATAAAGGAAGTAACGGTGGTTCCGATGTTGGCTCCCATGATAATTCCGATAGCCTGTCTAAGAGTGAGAAGACTAGCGCTGACCAGTCCGACCGTGATAACTGTAACCCCCGTACTTGACTGAATGAGGGCAGTCACGACGATTCCGACTAGAACGCCTAAAAAGGGATTGCTAGTGTACTTGTCAATGTAAAAACGAAGGCGATCTCCAGCAGCTTGTTGCAAACCGTCTCCCATGGTCTTGATACTGTATAAAAACAGTCCTAGACCTCCTAAAAAGTGAAATAAAATTTCCTGCCAATTAATGGACATTTCTTTTTCCTCCGGAAAATAATAACGGAATTTCTCCTATTCTATTTTAAAGGATAAAAGTAAATCTCACAAGTGTTTAGCTGAAATTTTCATAAGAAACAAGAACTTTCTTTTAAAATGAGAGATAGATTCCCTTTAAGATAGATGATTTATAAGATTGTGTCCAAATTTTATTGATTATTATCCTAGTTATAGTTTTTATGTTAAATAGATTGACATCGCTTTCATATAGGATAAAATGAAGATGATCCTGTTCTGGTGTCGTACACTGAGAACAGTTACTTTTTATCAAAAAGTAAAGCGCTTACTTTATATTTTATTAGGAGGATAAGATGAAAAATCTATTTTTTGAAAAACGTTGCCGTTACAGTATTCGTAAGCTGTCAATCGGGGCTTGTTCCTTGATGATTGGTTCAGCTCTATTCGCAAGTCCAGCTCTTGCCGAACAAGTCGCAGCCCCTGAAACAGCTGCAAATACGAGCGCCCAAGCTACAAGCGCTAGTGAAACAGCTAATCCAGATACTGCAGCTATCGAAAAACAATTATCGGAAACAGAGAACAAAGTAGCTGAGCAACCAATTTCAGAAAACACTCCAGCAATAGCCGATTTGGTCAATGAAAAAGAAGAGGTAAAACCCGCTCCGGCAGATAAAGCTGAAAAACCTGCTCAACCAACTGAAAAAGAAGAAGTCAAACCAGAGGAAACTCCTCAAGTGGCTGAGAAGAAAGCCGACAAACCGATTCTAGCAGACGTTCCTAAAAATGAAGAAAAGAGTCTCCGACCAAAAGAAATCAAATTTGATACTTGGGATGATTTGTTGAAATGGGAACCAGGTGCGCGCGAGGATGATCCCATCAATCGTTCCTCAGTTGAACTCGCCAAGCGCCATAGAGGTCAGTTGGTTAACGAAAAAGCAAGCAGAAGAGCCAAGGTTCAGGCGCTAGCAAATACCAACTCAAAGGCTAAAGACCATGCTTCTGTTGGTGGAGAAGAATTCAAGGCTTACGCCTTTGATTACTGGCAATACTTGGATTCAATGGTCTTCTGGGAAGGTCTAGTTCCAACTCCAGATGTCATTGATGCCGGTCACCGCAACGGAGTTCCCGTTTATGGAACACTCTTTTTCAACTGGTCAAATAGCATTGCCGACCAAGAGAAATTTGCAGCTGCCTTGAAACAAGACGCAGATGGCACCTTCCCTATCGCACGGAAACTCGTTGATCTCGCTAAGTATTATGGCTTTGATGGCTACTTCATTAATCAGGAAACAACGGGGGAATTGGTAGCACCTCTGGGTGAAAAAATGCGCCAATTCATGCTCTATACAAAGGAATATGCAGCTAAGGTCAACCATCCAATCAAGTATGCTTGGTACGATGCCATGACCTACAAATATGGTCGTTACCACGAAGATGGCCTTGGTGAATACAACTATCAGTTCATGCAAAAAGAAGGTGACAAGGTTCCTGCAGATCAATTTTTTGCCAATTTCAACTGGAACAAGGAAAAGAATGACCACTCCGTAGAGATGGCCAAATGGCTAGAGCGTAGTCAATATGATGTCTTTGCAGGCTTGGAATTGCAACAAGGTGGTTCTTATAAGACCAAAGTCAAATGGGATGCCCTCTTAGATGAAAAAGGCAAGTTGCGTTTGTCACTTGGACTTTTTGCACCAGATACGATTACCAGTCTAGGAAAAACAGGCGAAGACTACCACAAGAATGAAGATATCTTCTTCACAGGCTACCAAGGAGATCCAACGGCTCAAAAACCAGCAGATAAAGAGTGGTATGGGATAGCCAATTTAGTTGCTGACCGCACACCAGCAGTTGGCCGAACCTTCACGACCTCCTTTAATACAGGTCATGGTAGAAAATGGTTTGTAGACGGTAAAGTTTCTAAGGATTCTGAGTGGAACTACCGTTCTGTTTCTGGTGTCTTGCCAACATGGCGCTGGTGGCAGACTTCAACGGGGGAAAAACTTCGTGCAGAATATGACTTTACAGATGCCTATAATGGAGGTAACTCCCTTAAATTCTCAGGTGATGTAGCTGGTAAGACGGACCAGGATGTGAATTTGTATTCTACCAAACTAGAAGTAACTGAAAACACCAAACTTCGTGTTGCCCACAAGGGAGGAAAAGGCTCTAAAGTTTATATGGCCTTCTCTACAACACCAGACTACAAATTTGAGGATGCAGCCGCATGGAAAGAGCTAACACTTTCTGATAACTGGAAGAATGAAGAATTTGACCTTAGCTCACTAGCAGGTAAAACAATCTATGCAGTCAAACTCTTCTTCGAACATGAAGGGGCTGTAAAAGATTATCAGTTCAACCTAGGACAATTAACAATTTCGGATAATCACCAAGCACCACAAGCGCCTACAGGCCTTTCTGTAGTGAAACAATCTCTCAAGAATGCCCAAGAAGCTGAAGCAGTGGTCCAATTTGCTGGTAACCAAGATGCAGATTTCTATGAAGTCTACGAAAAAGATGGAGATAACTGGCGTTTGTTGACAGGATCATCTGCTTCAACCATCTACTTGCCAAAAGTTAGCCGTTCTGCTAATGCGACTGGTAGGACTCAGGAACTGAAAGTCGTTGCAGTTGGTAAAAATGGCCTCCGTTCCGAAGCTGCGACGGCATCCTTTAACTGGGGGATGACAGTTCAGGATACAACTCTCCCAAGACCTTTGGCTGAAAATATTGTTCCAGGGGCAACGGTTATTGGTAGCACTTTCCCAAATACTGAAGGTGGAGAAGGTATTGAAGGTATGCTGAACGGTACCATTACTAGCTTGTCAGATAAGTGGTCTTCAGCTCAGTTGAGCGGTAGTGTGGATATTCGCTTGACCAAGCCACGTACCGTTGTTAGATGGGTCATGGATCATGCAGGAGCTGGTGGAGAATCCGTAAACGACGGTTTGATGAACACCAAGGACTTTGATCTTTACTACAAGGATACAGATGGCGAGTGGAAACTAGCTAAGGAAGTTCGTGGCAACAAAGCACACGTGACAGATATCACTCTTGACAAACCAATCACCGCTCAAGACTGGCGTCTAAAAGTTATCACTTCAGATAACGGAACACCTTGGAAGGCCATTCGTATCTACAACTGGAAGATGTATGAAACCCTGGACACAGAAAGTCAAAATATTCCAATGGCTAAGGTGGCTGCCCGTTCACTTGGAAACCATCAAGTTCAACTAGGCTTCTCTGATGTTCCAGCGGGTGCAACTATCACCGTTTACGACAAGGCAGATTCACAAACACCGATTGCAACTTTGAAGTCTGATACTGGAGGCGACTTGGCAACAGCACCATTGGGCTTTGACAAGCAACCAACTCTCCTCTACTATCGTACTCAACTACCTGGCAAAGAAATCAGTAACACCTTGGCTGTAGCGATTCCACAGGATGAAAGAAAAATTGCTGCAGTTAGTCTCGAAAAAGGACCTAAGAAGACAGTTTACAAAGAGGGAGAAAAACTTGACCTCAGAGGCGGAACACTCCGTGTTCAATATGAAGGTGGCGAAGCTGATGAACTGATTAACCTTACTCACTCAGGTGTGACGGTATCTGGATACGATGCTCATCAAAAAGGGGAACAAAAGCTCACAGTCAGCTACCTTGGACTTCCAGTTACTGGTGACTTGAAGGTACAAGTGACAGGACAAGATGAAGGAAAACCAAAAGAAGTAGCGGGCTTGTATATTACTAAGAAACCAAAAACAGACTATCTAGTAGGAGATCAACTGGATCTTGCAGAAGGTCGCTTCGGTGTTCTCTATGATGATGAGACGGAAGAAAGTCATGCCTTTACGGACCAAGGTGTTGAAATCACGGGCTATGATGCTCAGAAGACTGGACGACAAACCTTGACCTTGCATTACAAGGGACACACTGCTGAGTTCGATGTCTTGGTTTCTCCAAAAGCAGCTGTCAACGATGAGTACCTCAAACAAGAAATCACTGCTGCCCAAGGTCGCCAGTCAACCCTTGGCTACACCTTCTCAAGCGAGGACAAACAAGCAGCACTAGTAGAGAAGCTCAATGCAGCGAAAGCTGTAGCAGAAAACCATAATGCTAGCCAAGAAGAAGTCAATCGGGCTTTGAATGAGTTGAAACAAGCAGGGACAGCCTTGGATGGAAATCAACGTTATCAGACTGCTAGAGAAGAATTGGAAGGTTTGCTCGAATCTGTCCGTGAAAAAGATTCCCAAGCTGAGTTGATTGCCCAAGCAGAAACCTTGTTGGCTTCAGAAATGCCAACTCCACAAGCTTTTGCGGAAATGAAAGAAAAGCTAAATAAGAAACTAGCTCCTGCAGAAGAAAGTCATCATGTTGGAAGCGTGGATCCAAATGAAGTGGCCCCAACGGTTGAGGCCCTCCCTGAACTAGTTATTGAAACTGAAACAACAGCCTTTGAACGTCAGGAGCGACCAAACGCAGCCCTTCTCAAAGGACAACGCCGTGTTGTGCAAGCTGGAGTTGAAGGCCAAGTTCGCCACTTTGTAGCAGTAGATACCCAAGGCAAACGCACTCTTCGTTCGACTGAGGTAGTCAAGGAAGCAATCCCAGAAATCACCGAAGTTGGAACAAAAGTTCTATCAAGCAACCAACCAGCTGAAGGTGTGAAAGATTTAGTTCTAGAAACTCCGAAACTGGAAATTGAAGAGGGGACAGTTTCCTTCGAACGTCAGGAACGACCAAATGCAGCCCTTCTCAAAGGACAACGCCAGCTAGTTCAAGCAGGAGTTGAAGGCCAAGTTCGTCGCTTTGTAGAAGTTGATGGTCAGGGCAAACGCACCCTTCATTCTACTGAGGTTCTCAAGGAAGCCCTTCCAGAAATTGTTGAAGTTGGAACGAAAGAAGAGCAAGTCTCACAAACAAGGGATCAAGCGCTCTCAGCAACACCAGCAAAAGTTGAAGAAACAAATAGAGAGCTCCCAAATACGGGAGCGACAAGAGATGCTAGTCTAGTAGCGCTAGGACTCCTCGGACTAATGAGTGGCTACGGCTTGCTTGCTGGAAAGAAGAGAGAAGACTAATCAGATTTACGAATCTTGGATTTTCTCATAAAAATAAAAAAACAAGGTTTAACTGTAGATTAGTCAGGCCTTGTTTTTAGTTTTGAAATTGAAGAGTAAATTTGAAGCTAGATTTTTGTTATTCAATTCCTTGGATAAATTTTTGGAAACGATAAGTGTCGAAATAGATATTGGATGCAACTAATTTATCAAATTCATCGAATTTCAGAAATTCTGCGACATCCAGTTCGAGTTCTTTTCCTTGAGGAGAATGTAGATGGTAGCGGTTTAAAGCTGAGACTGTTCGACCATCAACAAGTAATTGCTTCACTTCAAGATGCTGGCTTAAAGCATAGAATTGGCCTGCACCTTGCAAATAAACATCACGTCCTTGTCGAATTTCTATACTATCGCACATGCCATAGTCAAAGTTTTCAGCTACGAAATCTTCCCAGCCTCCCTCATTTACTGCCGTAAAATAGCTTTCTGCAAGTGTTTTTGTATCCATTTGGAACCTCCTGTAAAATAATTGGGCTATGATGAATATCACGAAATATTTTGCCCACTTAAGAGTATACAAAAGGAAATATGACTACAGGTTGTCATATTGCTGAAGATTTTTTTTGAGAGTACTGACCAGTAGATTTTGTAAGTGACTTGGAGATACGACCTTTACTTGATAACCAAAGCTTAATAGTAAATCAAAAAACGAGGGAGTTAAAGCTCTAAATGCCTGAACTTTTATTATTTCGTCCTCGACTCTGATTTCTTCTTCCGTGAAGTGATCGTAGATTTTTGGAAGTGCAAATCTTGTAAAAACTAGTTCAATTTCTTCTCTTTGCCCCTCCACTTTATGTTTTGGGGGATTTAAAAAAAGCTCTAACTTTTCTTGAGATAAACGTGGATAATCGAATGGTTTATCTTTTATCTCCACTAGTTCTAGTTCACGAATTCGAGTTAATTTAAAAATACGAAAATCTAATTTTTCTAAGCAGTAACCGATAACATACCAAGCATTCAGTTTATAGATCAATCTGTATGGAATAACTGTTCGCTGACTTTTCTCTTGTTTTTTCGAATAGTAAGAAAAAGAAATCATCTGTTCAGTTTGTATCGCTTCCTCAATTTCTAGTAAATAATTTGTATTAAGAGTCCAGGAACTGAGATCAAAGTAAAAAGGACTGTTTACTCTTGTAATTTCTTGAGAAGACAGCTTGTGTTCGATACTGTCAAGACTTGAATGACCAACGATTTTACTAACATTCTGGCTCATATTAATAATAAACTGTCTCTCTTCCTCAGTGAAAAAGTTTCTGTCTATCTTATAGTCGCTTGGTATATAGAAACCTCCCTTATCTCCACGTTCCGAATAGATTGGAATCCCCGCTAAACTAAGCGTATCCATGTCTCTGTATACTGTTCGACTAGATATTTCAAACCTCTCTGCAATCTCTTTAGCTGTTATTCTCTTCTTATTTAAAAGAGACAGTAAAATATAGATTAGTCTTTCTAATTTCATTGTAGTAAATCCTCTTTTTTAATTTCAAATAGCACAAACTAAAAGAAACTATTTCAGTTATATTGTACAATAAGAAACCTAGCAATTCAAAAAGAAGGACCGTATAGTTTAGAATATTAAGGATTAAAATGTTGGAAAAAGAATGGTATAGAAGTAATTAGGCAGAGCAATCAAGAAATTTGCCTAAATTTTTCCAACCGAATTATGTGAAGATTGCTATTTTCCGAACTGCAATCCTAGGTTTTTAGGTTAATAAATAGAAGAAAGAACAAGAAAAGTTTAGGGTTTTTCTATCTCTTTTGCTGATTTTGTGATATAATTAACACGTATAAAAAAAGAAGGAGTCATATCTAATGGCAAAATTGACTGTTAAAGACGTTGACTTGAAAGGGAAAAAAGTTCTCGTTCGTGTTGACTTCAACGTACCTGTTAAAGATGGCGTGATTACCAATGACAACCGTATCACTGCAGCTCTTCCAACTATCAAGTACATCCTTGAACAAGGTGGACGTGCAATCCTCTTCTCTCACCTTGGACGTGTAAAAGAAGAAGCAGACAAAGAAGGTAAATCACTTGCTCCTGTAGCTGCTGACTTGGCTGCTAAATTGGGACAAGAAGTTAAATTTATCCCAGGTGTTACACGTGGTGCTGAATTGGAAGCCGCTGTTAACGCTCTTGAAGATGGACAAGTTCTCTTGGTTGAAAACACTCGTTTCGAAGATGTTGACGGCAAGAAAGAATCTAAAAACGATCCTGAACTTGGTAAATACTGGGCATCACTTGGAGATGGTATCTTCGTAAACGATGCATTCGGTACAGCTCACCGTGCACACGCATCTAACGTTGGTATCTCGGCAAACGTTGAAAAAGCAGTTGCTGGTTTCCTTCTTGAAAACGAAATTGCCTATATCCAAGAAGCTGTTGAAGCTCCAGAACGTCCATTCGTGGCTATCCTTGGTGGTTCAAAAGTTTCAGACAAGATCGGTGTTATCGAAAACTTGCTTGAAAAAGCTGATAAAGTTCTTATCGGTGGTGGGATGACTTACACATTCTACAAAGCACAAGGTATCGAAATCGGTAACTCACTTGTAGAAGAAGACAAATTGGATATCGCTAAAGCTCTTCTTGAAAAAGCAAACGGCAAATTGATCTTGCCAGTTGACTCAAAAGAAGCGAACGCATTTGCTGACTACACTGAAGTGAAAGACACTGAAGGTGAAGCAGTAGACCCAGGTTTCCTTGGTTTGGATATCGGTCCTAAATCTATCGCTAAGTTTGATGAAGCTTTGACTGGTGCGAAAACAGTTGTATGGAATGGACCTATGGGTGTATTTGAAAACCCTGACTTCCAAGCTGGTACAATCGGTGTCATGGATGCTATCGTGAAACAACCAGGTGTTAAATCAATCATCGGTGGTGGTGACTCAGCTGCTGCAGCCATCAACCTTGGACGTGCAGACAAGTTCTCATGGATCTCTACAGGTGGTGGAGCATCAATGGAACTCCTTGAAGGTAAAGTTCTTCCAGGATTGGCAGCTTTGACTGAAAAATAAATAGTTTAACTAAAAGAAGATGGTGTGACCATCTTCTTTTTAATTTAATTTATAAATAGGTGAAATTTTTCTATAAATAAAAAGAAAAAAGAGTAAATATTTGCATCCTGCCTTGTAAAGTGCTAGTATAAGAAGTAACGACTAAATTTAGATAAGGAAATGACTTATAATGAAAAATAAAAAAGAAGTCTATGGATTTCGTA